>CAZIED010000221.1:0-4007 GCA_964538525.1 uncultured Pirellulales bacterium
CAACTATGAACAATGAACGCACGCAAGTGGAGCATCACGAGCATAGTCCATAGTGCTCCACTGCTCTTTTTTTGTCCGTTTTTGACAGATGAGGATCTCCCAGTAAAAACTTCCTGATTATTTGAGCAAATAGGGAGCCATAGAAATATCAGATACTTCAAGATTTTCCTTGAACTAAAGGCAGGTAATTTGGTATTAATATAATTGTTATAATATGCAGACTGTGCCTCTATTAGATAACCAGTTTGTATGTTTATTTATAGTGCTATTGTATTATGAAAAGTGCTGAATTCTAATTTGAGGTTAGTGCTGCGAAGGTTGCTTGTTTCATTCCAATTGACGGCTCATATTGGGCTTTAGAAGGAAGGAGGTAGAAATCAAGGCTATTTAGCCGTTTTCAAGCACCGAGTTAAGTGAACTAAAGTTTGGAGTGCCTAAAATGGGGATGCAGTCTAAACTTTAGCTCATTTTAGGCATCTTATTTCACTTAATACATTTCGTATATTTGTCGATGATAACAGATGTTTTGGTATGTATCAAAAACATATTTTTTGTAATTTTTTTGAGAAAGAGAAATATCATGTGTAGAAAATTGATTTACTTTATTTGTATTGTTTTTGTGCTGGCTGCAAGCTCTGGAGTGCGGGCGCAGGTGTTCATCGACGATTTCAATACACCTCATATATACTTTGATCCAAATACACAAACCCACGATGTTACAGGAACCATTTGGGACGATTTTATCGGCTGGGCAACAGGCGAGACCGTTACTGCTCTCAATGCATCAATTGATCGTCCGGGCCAACTGTTCATGAGTTCCAGCAATGGGGTTTGGGCTGAGTCATGGACTCCACTGGGTCCATTTCTGTTCAAGGTTGTTAAGGGTGATTTCACCGCCACAGTCCATGTTACTGATTATGCTGGTACCGTAGGTTCAGTAGGGTATGAAAATCCAAACTATCACAACAACTGTGGTTTGATGGCCAGAGCCTTTCTCGATGACGCCGGTCCCGGTGAAGACTGGGTCTCCATAGATTACTTCCCCATCTGGGGCTGTGGTAACTTTCTCCGGAGCGCCAACAATGGTGTAAGGACCGAGCATGGTCACAATGCCAAGGCATGGAACTCAGACCGATACCTTCAGCTCGAGCGCAAAGGCAATGTCTTCCATGCCAGGACTAGTCCCGATGGTGTGAGCTGGAAAGAAATGTCTCGGTCACCTTTGACGCGGAACGATTTTGATGGTTTGCCGCTGATGGTTGGGCTTTTCCAATGTACCTATTCTTCTAATTATGGTTACGCAGCATTCGCTGATTTCAGGCTTGAGGTTATAGTAAAGCTCAAGGCATATAACCCGGTCCCGGCTGATGGAGCCAATAATGTAACGGTATCGAAACTCACGTGGAAGCCGGGAGATACAGCCGCGAAGCACGATGTGTACTTAGGCACAGATGAGGACGCCGTAGAAAACGCCAATAAATCCGATACAACTGGTATATATCGTGGTCGGCAAGATCCTAACACATATACGCCTGAAGCTCTAACACCCGCCCAGACTTATTATTGGCGTATTGACGAGGTCGAGGCCGATGGTGTTACGATACACCCAGGCGATGTCTGGAGCTTTACGCAAGTATCTTTGGCCGCTTGGAATCCCAGCCCGGCAGATAATGCCGAATGCGTTCGCACTGATGTGGACCTTAGCTGGAGCGTAGGGGCAACGGCATATCGGCATGAGGTGTATTTTGGCACAAACGAAACCGCCGTGGCCAATGCCACTACATCCAACTCAATGGGAGTGTACAAAGGCAGCCAGCCAGGAACAACCTACGAGCTAGGCAACCTCGCGAAGAACACTACTTACTACTGGCGGATCGTTGAGGTGGAGGCAGACAGATTTACAAGCCATAAAGGCGATGTCTGGAGCTTTAAGACCTTGGCCGATATACCAATTTACAATCCTAATCTCCTCGGCTGGTGGAAGCTTGATGGTGGCTGTAGCGGAAGTGATATTGTTCTTGATTCGTCCGGCTATAATCATTATGGCACATTGAAAGGCAACCTACAGTGGGTAGCTGGATATGATGGCGGTGCTCTGGAATTCGACGGCCGCGATGATTATGCGGAGCTGCCCATCGGTTCGCTCATCGGGCAGCTTTCCAACTCAACTTTCACGATATGGGTGGACTCACAGCCTGGTGGCTCCTGGGTGCGGATATTCGATTTCGGCATTGATACGAATGTCTATATGTGTCTCGGACCCCGCTGGTGGTTTATGGATGACATGTATTTTGCAATCACCACAAGCGGTTTTGACAACGAGATCCGGGCAATTACCTCTGGTTTTGACCTACCCACTGGATGGCACCATATCGCCGTAACAATCAATGCAAGCGACCAAACTATCATCCTTTACTATGACGGCGCGGAGATAGCGCGCAACACCGCTGCCACACTAACTCCTAAGGATCTTGGCAATACCACCAACAACTGGCTCGGTAGGTCGCATGATGTTAACGATTCTTACTATCTGGGTTCTATGGATGATTTCCGAATCTATAACTATGCGCTGACTGCTGACGAGATTTTGGAGATCATGAATAGGCCCGATCCCATGATTGCATGGGCCCCAACGCCTGCTGATATGTCTACCTCTGACATAGAACACGCACTGCCACTTATCTGGACGCCTGGAGAAAAGGCGGTTCAGCATGACGTATATCTCGGCGTTGACCGAGCCGCTGTTGAAAGTGCCGATGCTTCCGATACCACGGGTGTATATCGAGGCAGACAGGACCCCAATAGCTTTACCCCACCTGCAGGCCTTGAAGCCGGTAAGACCTATTACTGGCGAATCGATGAAGTCAATACTGATGCGGCTATCAGTACTGGCAGAATCTGGAGCTTTACTATAGCCAATTATCTTATCGTCGATGATTTTGAAAGCTATAACGATGTCGATAATGTGATTTACACTGTCTGGAAAGACTACTATGTAAATAATACCGGTATGACGGTAGGATACTTTGATCCTCCGTTTGCCGAACGATACATAGTTCACAGTGGCTCCCAAGCCTTATATATGCGATACGACAATGATGGTACTGTGAACGACGGTACCGCATACGAAAAAGCTGGAACTCTGCTTTATTCCGAAGCAGAACGCACATGGGCAGATGCCCAGGATTGGACCAGACGCGGCGTTAATGCCCTAACGCTGTGGTTCAGGGGCATACCAGCATCTGGTAGCTTCACACTTGGGCCACCGATAAAGATGACTGCTGCCGGTGCGGATATCTGGGGTACGGCCGACCAGCTCCACTTCGCCTACAAGCAGCTCGGAGGCTCCGGGAGCATAACAGCCCGAGTAGTCAGCATCAGCAACACCGACCCCTGGGCCAAAGCGGGTGTGATGATTCGTGAGGATCTTTCGCCTGGCTCCAGAAACGCCATGGTGGTCGTTACGCCAAGTAATGGAGCTGCCTTCCAACGACGTCCTACCGCAGGCGCTGCCAGCGAAAATGTTGTACCTGCACAGGCCGGCATCGTCGCTCCACAGTGGGTGAGATTAAATCGCAGCGGAAATATATTTACAGCCGAGTATTCAGCTAACGGAACTAACTGGACAACTTTGGGTTCAGTGGAAATGCCTATGCTTGCGGATGTCTATGTAGGCTTATGTTTGACAAGCCATAATGTCAACGCTATCTGCACAGCAGAATTTTCTAATGTTACTAATCCCGGCACCGGCGATTGGAAGTCACAGGACATCGGCATACAAAGCAACTCTGCTTGCCAACTTTATGTGGCTCTGCAAGACGGTGCTGGCAACAGTTCGGTGATCAAACATACCAATCCGGCTGCAACAACCTTATCCACTTATACACAGTGGAATATTCCGCTGACAGACTTTACTGGTGTGGATCTGCGGGCTATTAAGAAGATGTCAATCGGCGTCGGTGACAGGGCTAATCCTCAGCCCGGCAGTGCAGGTGCTTTGTACATTG
>CAZIED010000222.1:0-3976 GCA_964538525.1 uncultured Pirellulales bacterium
ACGCAATACGAAAGAAAATTCCTGCAAATCCATGACAGCTACATCATCGAGCAAACCGAAGATGGATTTTTAATCATCGACCAGCATGCACTTCATGAGCGGATATTATATGAAAGTTTGCGAAACAGAACTCAAAATAGTAAACTCGAGTCTCAGAGACTGCTGATACCCGAAAGTTTCGAGATTACCGATGCCCAGGCCGATGCGATTAAGGCAAATGCCGAATTGGTCGAGAAATTAGGAATCGAGCTTGTTCCTTTTGGTCCGCGAACCTTTGCAATACAGGCATTTCCAACCATATTAGCAAGGGCAAAGCCTGTTGATTTCGTCACGGACTTAATAGATTTACTCACCGATAAAGATGTAAATCTCGAACCTGAAAGACTGCTCGAAGAAATCCTGAAGATGGCTGCATGTAAGGCTGCCATCAAGGCAGGACAAGCGCTAAGTGACAATGAAATAGAACAATTGCTCGCAGACAGGCTCCGTGTCGAATGTGCAAGCCGATGTCCTCACGGCAGGCCCACTACAATAAAATTCTCATTAAGTGACTTGGAAAAGCAGTTTAAAAGAACATAATGAATAAGTGGATGGTGTCATCTCTGGTAATCTTATGCTGGATAGTTGCAGGTTTGGCAATATTAGGTTTCAAACAAGAGAAAAATCGCAATAATACCCCCCTACCGGCTCAAGCCAATAGAATTGTCTCTATGACTCCAAATCTGACAGAAATACTTTTTGCGTTAGGGCTGGACGATAAAATTGTCGCCGTTTCGCTCGACAGTAATTACCCGCCAGCAGCCACAAAGAAGCTAAAGGTTGGAACCTTCTGGCAGCCAAATATCGAAGCGGTAATAGCAGCAAAACCCGATTTGGTAATTACACTTGGATTCAACCAGCAAAGAAATCTCGCTGAACGGCTGAAACGGATTGGCTACAATAATTTGACACTTAACTTTGAAAAAGTAAATGAACTATATGAAGCGATTCATGCAATAGGAGCAGCAACAGGCAAACAGCACGAAGCGGATAAACTTAATAGTGACATCAAAGATAAGCTATATAAGCTCTCTTCTTTAGTCTGCACGAATAATAAAATAAGGGTACTTTGGGTAGTTCAAAGAGAACCTTTACGAGTCGCCGGTAGAGATACATTTATTAATGAAGTGATTGAAATGGCCGGCGGCGAAAACGCTATTGGACCGACATTGTATAAATATCCGCCGATCGGTTCAGAGCAGGTTCTCGCCTGTAATCCAGAGGTAATAATCGAACCGACGATGAATAATCAAGACCTGTTGGTGCAACAGGCTGGTGCCTCTCAATATTGGAGCAGGTTCAGGAATATTCAGGCGGTGACAAACAAGCGAGTTTACGTCATCGATGGTGATACTATCTGCCGGCTTGGTCCACGATTGTACGAAGGTGTAGAAGCTGTCGCCAGGTGTTTAAAGCCAGAGCTTTTTGCAAATTGAAAACATGAAGGAATTACTGACACCACGGAAATTGGCCGTAAGGATTGTTTCAGCAGGCATCGTGCTGTTTGTAGTAATGTTAGTGTGCTCGCTGATTGGTACCGAGAGCATTTCACTGAAAACTGCTTTCTGCAAGGTTTCAGAACAGGCAGCAGTAAATCCTGACTACGAAATCCTTGTCAAGGTAAGGCTGCCTCGAATTATTCTTGCAGCGATTGTTGGAGCAGCATTGTCATGCTCAGGAGCCACCTTCCAGGGGCTTCTGCGTAATCCTCTTGCCGACCCGTATATTTTAGGTATATCCAGCGGAGCCGGCCTGGGTGCAATCATCGCAGTTATTGGCGGATTCAACTGGACGCTCTGGGGACGGTCACCGATAGCAATCTTTGCATTTGCAGGGGCAATTGGGACGGTTTGGCTCGTGTGGTTTATCAGCCGACTAACGGGAAAATTTCACGTGACGGGCCTATTGCTGGCTGGTGTTGTGGTTAACGCTTTTTTCTCGGCGATGATTATGTTTCTGACATCAGTTGCCAAAGGTGAGCAAGTTTACGCAACTATATTCTGGCTGATGGGAAATATGACAGAAGAAGATTTTTTCGTGCTGTGGTTTGGAGGTGGATGCGTGCTGGCAGGAATATTAATCCTGTTTAACATAAGTCCGCAGCTAAATGCCATTAGCTTTGGTGACGAGGAGGCAAGAAGCATAGGCATAAATATTGCCGGAACGCATGTAATTGCCTTTGCAGCTGCGGCCTTTATAACCGCCGTTGCGGTGAGCTTAAGCGGACTGGTTGGATTTGTGGGGCTAATCGTCCCGCACGCTGTAAGGCTTGTATTTGGACCTGACCATCGTCAGCTATTTCCATTAAGTGCTGCTGCGGGAGCAATTTTTCTGGTAATAGCTGACACATTGGCACGTATTGTCGTTGCTCCCGCACAGCTACCTGTTGGAATAGTAACTGCAATGGTTGGCGGGCCTTTTTTCCTTGTTATCCTTATTAAATATAGTAAAAAAGCTGGCTGGTTAGGATGAGAAGTATTATAGAGGTCGAAAATTTAACATTTGGCTATACGCCACAAAACACCATTCTGAAAGATATTACTTTCAATGTAAATGCAGGGACATTTTTGGCAATAATCGGACCAAATGGCTCAGGCAAAACCACGCTGATTAATCTGCTGTGCGGAATGCTGAAACCTAAATCAGGCACAATAAAAATTGATGCAGCAGCAATAGAATCATACAAAACCAAAATCCTGGCCGAAAAAATAGCCATTGTTCGTCAGGAATTTGTCCCCGTATTTGGTTTTTCCGTTATTGAAACGGTGATGATGGCAAGGATACCCTATTGGGGTCCATTCGGTTTTGAAAGCAAAGCCGATAGAGAAATTGTAAATGAAGCAATGCAGGCAACCGATACCTCTCAATTTGCCTTACGAACGCTTAAAAGCCTAAGCGGCGGCGAACGGCAAAGGGTCTTTATCGCTCGGGCGCTCGCTCAAAACACTGCTATTTTGCTTCTTGATGAGCCAACAAGCTTTTTAGATTTGAAACATCAGGTGGGCATATATGACCTGCTCAAAGTGCTACAGCTTGAAAAAGGAAAAACAATAGTGGCTGTAACGCACGATATCAATTTGGCTGCTCAATATGCGGATGAAATCCTGCTTCTCGGAGCTGACAATAATCATTGCATCGGTAAAATCGAAGATGTCTTATCCACTGAGCAAATTGAAAAAGTTTTTGGCGTTAACATCTATGCAGGTACTTTAATGCAGGAAAAATTTTTCCTTCCTTTGGGTAAATTTGCAAAATCCAGCAGACATATCCGCAACAAACAAAACAGCAAATAGGGAAAATCCTGTCAGCTACCAGTCTCGAACTGGGTCGAGTAATTTGTCATAACCACCAACAAAATCAATATTTATAACCTTTTAAGGCGAAACTATTGGATTTTTGCCTGTTTGAATGATATAATATTTAATCTTATAAATTTTAGCAAAATAAGAACTTATGAGGAAAAAGAATTGGCGCATCAACGCAAAAAAGTTGATAAAATAAGAATAAATTCGAGCCAGTCGAACAAAACTCTATTAAAAACGAGTGATATAGAGCATTTTAAAAAGCTCCTGCTGGAAAAACGCAGAGAAATTTTAAGAAATGTCAACGAAATCGAAGATGAAGCATTGAAAAGATCCAGACTTGATGCAACCGGAGATTTATCAAGAATGCCTATACATATGGCTGATCTTGGAACAGACAACTATGAGCAAGAGTTTGCTTTGGATTTAATGGATAGCGAAAGAAATCTTTTGCATGAAATCGATGATGCTCTTCAGCTAATAGAGAATAAAACTTACGGTATATGCAAGGGTACCGGCAAGCCGATATCTAAAGCTCGGCTTGAAGCACAACCTTGGGCGAGATATTGTGTTGAATTTGCTCGAATGCTGGAAGAAGGTAACGTAAAAGAAGATTAAGAGCCTATCCGAATAAC
>CAZIED010000223.1:0-3969 GCA_964538525.1 uncultured Pirellulales bacterium
TGGTTGAATAGCCCATTTGGCCGGCCTGAAGCGATTTTACTTTGTTGGCGGTGACATACATCACAGCCTTTTCTACCGCATCAGCTGCCTTTTCTTCGCCTAATGTCGCCAGCATCATTCCAGCGGCACATATCGCAGCAAGCGGATTGATGACGCCTTTGCCGGTATATTTTGGAGTGCTACCGCCGATAGGTTCAAACATGCTGACGCCCTGCGGATTTATATTGCCGCCGGCGGCGATACCCATGCCGCCCTGAATTATAGCGCCGAGGTCGGTGATGATGTCGCCAAACATATTGCCGGTTACAATGACATCGAACCATTCCGGATTTTTAACCATCCACATACAGGTTGCGTCAACGTGATAATATTCCCTTTTTATATCCGGATAATCGGCTTTGCCCATTTCGTGAAACGCCCGCTCCCACAGATCATAGATATAAGTCAAAACATTTGTTTTGCCGCACAGAGCCAGAGTATTATTTTCGCCTTTGCCGCGTGATTTTTTGCCGAACTTGCTGGCATATTCAAAGGCATACCGCAGACAGCGGTCCACCTGGAAGCGAGTATAAACAGCGGACTGCACCGCAACTTCATTCGGCGTTCCTTTCATTGTAATTCCGCCCGTGCCGGTGTACGCATCTCCCGTGTTCTCCCGCACGACTACAAAATCAATATGCTCCGGACCTTTATTCTTCAGCGGCGTCTGAACGCCGGGATATAGTTTGACAGGCCTAAGATTTATATATTGGTCCAAGTCAAAACGGAGCCGAAGCAATATTCCTTTTTCCAAGATTCCAGGCGGCACATCAGGATGGCCAATCGCGCCTAACAGAATCGCATCGAATTTGCGAATATCTTCGATGGCGGTATCCGGCAGGGTCTCTCCGGTCTTTTTATACCTTTCACCGCCGAAGTCAAAATTGGTCAAGTCAACCTTGAATTTGAATTTACCCGCAGCAGCTTTTAATACCTTTACCGCTTCAGCAATTACTTCCGGCCCGGTGCCGTCACCAGGAATAACAGCAATCTTGTACATTTTTCAAATCCATCCTTTATTCTTGATTCTCGGTCACAGAGAGTTTCAAAAAATTATAAAGCCACAGATTTCACATATCTTCATTCCTGCGAAAGCGTGAATCCATTTGTGCATTTACCAATTACTGATAATATACTCTCCAGGGACCGGATTATCAATAAAATCTACATAGTATGCCTTACGGCAGTGGCAGGAAAGTCGAGGCCAATTAAATGCATAACGTGCTGGTCAGCGTGCGGCTTGTTCGCGTCCGCTTCATGCAAATGTTAGACGTGTGGCAAAATAAAGCCTATCTTTTTTTGCGTATCACCTCTCAGGACTATCGAACGCGTAGTAAAGACCTTGTTTGCGGGTGCTGCCCTGCCGACAACGGTTTCAAGCCGCCACAATCTTTGGAGAAAGGGCTATTCGTGAAGTTCCAGATATTGGCTCAATAGATCCGGACGGTAAAAAGTTTGAGCGTGTTGTTCGCTAGCCACGACCTTATCCCCGATTCGCCAACGGAGAAACCCCTTTGCCCTCTTGGAACCGTGATAATAACCTTCAGGCGTGAATGCTATCCAATCATTGGAGACTGCTTTTTCTACTGATGGAAGTATCAGGAAACTGACAATCAATCTTCCGCTTTGTGTGTCCCAAATCTTTATCGTGCCGTCCGCAGACCCTCCCGCAATCCTTCTGCCCGCAGCGAAGAACATCACGGAAGTGACCATGTCCCTGTATCCTGTAAGCGTTTGTTTTATTGCACCCGTCCGGACTTCATAAATTGTTACCTTGCCGGGCTTGCCGTATTCTTGTCCTGCGCACGCCAAGAGATCGCCTGCAGGAGAGAATGTCACTGATGCAACGCAACCAATTTCTTCGGCCGTTTTCAACTTGCCGTTCTTGAGGTCGTAAAGCTCGAAGCCCCGCTCATCACTGGCCGCTAACATCGTGCCATCCGGTGAAAAAGCAACGCACGTCACAAAGCCTCCCTTAAGCTTTCGGTCTAATGTGTGCTTGAGCACTTTCGTCTTAACATCCCATACCCGAATTGAAAGCCCACCTCCCGCAAGCAGTGCGCCGTCAGGTGAAAACGCAAGCGACTGAATGGTGGTAAGTTTATCTGCCAGAACACAACTCAGTTTCTTGCCACGCAAATCCCATAGCCTGACCTCACCTGCAGGCCACTTCAAAAACTCCCCATCGCCACTGACAAGAATCTTGCTATCAGGAGAAATCGCAACGCATCTCACCGCGTCGGGGTGTCCCGTCAACTTTGTCATGACCTTCTCCATTGCCCAGTTCCAAAGTCCTATGCTCTTGTCATAGCCTCCGGCGCTAGCCAGCACAACACCGTCAGAGGAGAAGCAAATGTCCTCGACGCCCACCCCACTGTGCGTCGTCAGCGTACTTTTGAGTTCACCTGTCTTCAATGACCATACACGTATGGAATTATCCCCGCAGCCTGCTGCAAGGACTGTCTCGTCAGGAGATACAGAGATACAGGCCACTTCGGTTGGTAACTCGTTTTTGGTCGTTCCCTGGCCTTCCTGCCAGAAGTGGAAAGCTAACTCTGGCTTCGCTGGTGAGATGGCTTCTTGGGCCTGTAGGGTTCCCCAGAACAGGCAGGTAGCCCAAAGCAAGAGTACAATTATGCTTGTCCATTTTGCCAAGTTTTCTTTGAAAATGGTCTTTATCATGGCCAACTTACCTCCTGGATTTTCAGCTTAACATAATAATATACAACATTTATACGCCGTTCATTTGGCGGACTTTTTGGCTAACAATTTAATCTACCGGAAATAAAATGTCAACACACTATTATAATTCAGGCTCTCTCAATCTGTCCCTCTCTATACTAAGAACCAATATACAATCTTTCTTAAGCATGGTTGTTTTTGTTTTGATCATTTTAATTTTGGCAATTATTATTTGTTTAGTATTTAGAGCTTAGGGTTTAGGATTTTGCCGTTCGCCTTTGTGTCTTTGTGGCTAAAAAATCTGTGTCAATCCGTGGTTGTTTTTTAATATGTTCCAAAAGTCCGCCGTCGTTTATTATTTCCAGCGCGAAATCCGGCAGAGGATTAAACTTAATATCTATACCGGCGGTTTTATTTTTTATCAAGCCTGCTTTGAAATCAATTTTCAGCTCATCGCCATCATTGATTTTTTCAATGGCGTCCGGCGATTCAATTACATAAAAGCCATTATTGATGGCGTTTCGATAAAAGATTCTGGCAAAAGACTTGGCGATTACCGTTTGTACGCCTGCGCCGCGAATAGCCCAAATAGCGTGCTCTCTCGATGAGCCGCAGCCAAAATCTTCGCCGGCAACAATTACGTCGCCTTTCTTAACCTTCTTGACAAACCCTGCATCTAAATCTTCCATACAATGCTTAGCCAGATCGGCTTCGTTATCGGTATTTAGATACCGAGCAGGAATAATCTCATCTGTGTTTATATGATCTCGTTTGTAAACATGCGCTTTAGCCATTGTTATTCCTTCTCCTCTTGACTCATTCTTCTCTCAACTTCATATTTAACATAAGTTTGAGCATATTGATACCATTTACCCACCGCACCGATCACCAGCAGCACCACCGTCAGCAATTGAAACAAGATAAGTGTCGTACTGATGTTGCGACCGACAACCATCAAGAGCAATGTTATCAGACTGCACGCTGCCGACACCGTGAACAAAACCGCGAAAAATTTCGATGGTTTCTTTGTCTTTTCCATAATATGTCACTAATTACATAAAATTTTTCGGATTTGTTATTTATCCTTCTTTCGCGATTGCTGCTGAGAAGCCGATTGGGTGGCATCCTCATCCAGATGCCGTTTATCGGGACGGGGATGGTTTTCCACCCGGCTAAACACATACATTACTTCTCTGTAACCGGCAGCCGCAATATCGTCAGTGAATTCGGCTTGAACTCACAGGAAAA
>CAZIED010000224.1:0-3945 GCA_964538525.1 uncultured Pirellulales bacterium
AATATATGCCTTGTCGATGACATCAAGACTACCGGCGCAACATTAAACGAATGTGCAAAAACATTGAAGGATGCGGGTGCTGCAAAGGTTTTTGCCCTTGTGCTGGCGGTGGCGGGTCAAAAAATCGTTTAGCAGTCGCCGGCACGGCGACTTCCCAGAGAACAAATCCGTCGTCGTACCGACGACGGCTAAACTAAAGTTTTTCGTATTTTATTACCGCTCGATACATGCCGTTAATACGTTTGCCGTCAACAATCGTTGGAGAGTATTTTTCGTTTCTCGGCTGAAGTCTGACCTTGTTCTTGGCCTCGAAAAAGACCCTTTTAAAGGTTGTTTCGTGCGGCAACGCAAAGCGAACGAAGCAATCGTCACCGTTACGCACCTCGGCTGCAGGAGAGAAAATAACTATGTCACCTTCCTGGAACCTCGGCTCCATCGAATCACCCACCACCCGCACGGCAAAAGCATTAGGGTCGTGGACGTCCGGACAGCGGACATAATCGTCAGCAATACCGGCAGGATAATCCAAATCATTAAAATCAGTAGGATAACCGGCTGCGACCTTGTTTATAATCGGCACCAGTCTGCCGGCTGCAAGAGAAGCTCTGGCCTGGTCAATCTCCAAATTGCTGGAAGCCACCAAAACGTCAATCTCGCCGACATCGGTCTTTTTGTTAATGAGATTTTTTATAAATTGTCTCATCTTTTGATTTTCTGCCTCAGCAGATTCATACTCCTGACGAATGTCCGAGGGCAGCCGTTCAATATGGGCAATATGTAAAAGCAAGCCCGATTCAAATTCGAGCGCCCTTTCGAGCTTTATCAGCAGCTCGTCACTGGGCGGATTTTTTACTTTTCCGGTCTCGATGGTGCAAAGGTATGGTTTGGAAAATCCAACCCGATGGCTGACCTCATCCAGCGTCAAACCTAACTGCTCACGCTTATTCCGAATTATTTGTCCAAGTGACATGTAAAAAACCTCAAATTAGTAATTATGAGTTCGTAGTTCATAGTTCATCGACGAACAATGAACAATGCACTATCAACTCTTATAATTAACTGACTTTTACGAGTTCATAATCGGCACAACCCAGGCCGATACGCTCGGCGTGCTTAATCTGGCAGAGCGGGTCGAGCCGGTTATTCTGGAGCAGATGGGCCATCTTTCGACCCGCCTTGGCTTCAATCATATCCAGAGCTGCTTTATCAACCGCCACAGGATCGGTCGATGCTGCTATGCCGATATCATCGACTATTTTAGGCATATCGGGCATATCAAAACAATCGCAATCTTTAGTAACCGATATTAAAAAGTTAAAAAAAACCGCTTTGTCTTCTTTTCCCTTCAATACACCAAGGGCATGCTCTGCGATGCTTTTTTGTAATACTTCACTTTCCCGGCCCCAGTTGCATTGAACAGCCCCGAATCTGCATAAAGCCATGCACTCCGCACAGCCGATGCACTTATCTGCGTTGATGTGCGCTTTGACATTATCGAGCGTAATCGCCTCTGCCGGGCAATGCTTAAAACATACACCGCAGCGTGTACAATCGTCATTAATACTGAGTTTTAGGGCAGCGTGCTGCTTTAACTTACCTTTTTTGCTTGCACAGCCCATGCCCAGAGTCTTCAACGTAGCCCCCAGGCACGCTGCTACATGGCCGGTACAATGAGCCACCGAAAGAATCGACTGGCATCTTGTCATTTCGGATGCTATATAAACTTCTTTATTAATTTGGCCGTTAATCTTAACCGTTACCTCGGATGTGCCAAGCAGTCCGTCGGTTACGATAAATGGTATTCCCAGCACACGGGAGCAAAAGCCGTGCTCGGCAGCCAGGATAGTGTGATCAACTGCGTTGTGTCTTCGGCCAACATATAAAGTCGTGGTATCGGTCAGGAACGGCTTTGTCTTCAAGGCGAGCATCTCATTTACCAGACCCTTAAGACATTGGGCCGGTATATATGTATTATTGCCGTCTTCGCCGATGTGAACTTTAACGGCTGTAAAATCATTTGCCTTAAAGCATCTTGCGAAACCACCCGCCTTAAACAGCTTACGGGCCTTTTCGGAAATCACTTGTTCGCCGTCACGGATGGAGGCTTTAATAAAATATACTTTAGAAACCATGGATAAATATCCTGTTCATTGTTCCGTGTTCATAGTTCATCGATCAACAACGAACAATGAACAATTAACAAATTTGAGTGCACCTATTATATTGTTTTTCCCTGCCGCTGCAAGAGACACTTTAGGAAACAAGATGTCCGAATAGGATTTTTGCGCCCAAGCCAATAAGTATTAGCCCCCCAATGGCCTCTATCTTATTTTCAAAAAATGGGCTTGGCCATCCCTTACGGGAGTTCCCGAACTTATCGCCGATGAAAACACCAAGATACGACAGCACAAAGGTAACCAGGCCGATGATTGTCACAGCCACCCCCAGCGGCACTTTTAAAAAAGAGAGCGTTATGCCGATAGCCAAGGCATCGATGCTGGTTGCGACGGCTAAAATCAGCAGGCTGAAAATATTCGATGGGTCAAGGACTTTTTTAGCCGAGCCGATTTTGAATGATTCATAAATCATCTTGCCTCCAACGCCGCATAAAATGCCGAAGGCAATCCAATGGTCATAATTTGCTATATGTGCCCTTATAGTCAAACCTGCCAGCGAGCCTACAAGGGGCATAAAGGCCTGAAAGCCGCCGAAGAAAACCGCCATTCGCAGCGCATGCTTTACGTGTAGCTGCTTATATGCAGTCCCGCTGACAATCGAGACCGCAAAGGCATCCATTGAAAGGCCGACGGCTATAATCACGATTGTAAAAAGCTCCATCTGACTATTTGCTGCGCCAAATCAAATACGCCTATGGCATATTTGATTTGCATAAGCCTATTGCATCAGCAAGCTCATCGGCCCTTTGTGAGCCTATGAGTAATTTTTTGCCATTCTTTAATATAAGCTGCACACCCCGATTACCGGACATATTATACACCTTGCTCTTGAATCCAAGACTATATCTGATCCCCCAGCCGCCATATTCTATTATGGGCCGATATGTTCGGGCATAATATTCATGCAGGTCTTCAAAGGGTATCTTCTTGAAGCTAAAATGAAATGGGAAGAAGCGAATATACAACCCATCGGAGCGAACTTCCGTCACCAGTTTTGTCATCCAAAAAAGGACGCAAAGTGCTGTCGGCAAACATATCCCAAGAACTATCAGCACTATGATATTCCACGACCTGGCAGGATTTGGCGCGGCAAGCGTTGACTTAAGTGCAAAACACTCAATAACCGCCACAGCCACCATCGAAAAAACCAAAAGCAGGCGCAGCCACAGACTGAATCTCTGCACATCCTGGAAGATTACGTCGGTTTTTTCTGTCATTATCATCGTTTTTAAGCTATCAAGGCTAACGCTTCGCTGACTTGCATACCTTCTTTGACACCGAGGTTTTTGGCTTTTTCGTTGACCTTTGTGACTTTACGGCTTGGAAAACGTTCGAGTGTGCCGATAGGATTAGCCGGCGTGCTTTCAACTATGGCACAAGCCACGCCATATTGCTGGCAGGCTTGGCAATCTATAGCCGGACAAGCCAAAAAACCTTTGGCCCCGGCTACCAGCAGGATATTAAAACCAGCCCACTTGGTTTGCACACCTTCAACCAGACCATTTGGAGTCTGATATGTCTTTGTATGTATTTCCATAAATATTAACCTTTTCTATAGGTGCATCATACATCAGGTGCATCATACATCTTCTCTGGAAATTAGTGACTAAAGTGACTAAAGTTTGGAGTGCCTAAAATTTTAATTGTTAACTTTAGTTCACTTTAGGCACTTTAGCTCACTTTAGGCACTTGAACTTGGACAAACAAATTATTCCGGCTTTCCGAGGATTTTCTCGATTTCAGACATCTTCTCATCGAGAAGCTCTTT
>CAZIED010000225.1:0-3916 GCA_964538525.1 uncultured Pirellulales bacterium
GCTACCAGTCCTTCTTTTTTTACATTCAACATAAATGGGGAATTGTAATTTTCATAGAGATTTTCGGGAACCGCTATAACTGAGACAAGCTCACCTTCTTCAAGAATTATGTCAAAAAGAAGGTCGCTCAGGCTTTCTCTGACTTCAAAAGGATTTAAGGACTGATCAACCAGCACAAGTATATCAATATCTGAATCCCTTGTAGCATTGCCCCTTACATACGAACCATATAATATAACCTTCTTGATTTTTCCCCCGTACAGCTTTATCAGATGCGTTTTTACTTGATTTATCAAGGGTTTTATCTTTGGGTCCATTTTTCTTGATCTCTTAAAGCAGGATTTTGGAATTCCGAATAACGTTCTGAGAATATCTGAATTCCAGCCATTAGGCTGTCTTTGGACGAAACGCCAAAGACACAGAGCCAGATACGCTCTGTTACGCTCTGTTTGGAGGCGTCTAGATTATAGTTTGCATTAAACTTTGCAACTAATTTTCAAAAATTCCATAGCTTAGGGTCAAATTTTTTACTTTTGTCTGGATACTGGCCATTCAGGATCTCTGAATTTTATCTCTTCCTCGTCTAAAATTATAACCACCATTTCGATAAGCAGTTCGCATGATTTCATAAAGAGCTCAGCAAGTTGACAAGCGAAAGAATCTCCGCTCTCCTTGATCTTATCGTAAGTATTCTTATTATAATAACCCCAAGCCTGTATCAGCCGACTCACAGAAGGTGTTCCCAGAGCATGACTCCATGCATCAAGTCTATCTGCTACCTTAACAATTTTGGCTTCTTTGCTAGATAAGTTGTTATATTCCTCCAATAGTTCCCTTAGCTCATCCTTTAGCTTTTTATCGGCCAATTTCTCTACCAATTTTGCAAATGCCGTGGATTCAATTTTCTCGAATAATTCTCTACCACCAAACTTCTTGATTGCTACACCAATATCACCGGTTAAAGTCTCCCCCATATCATGACATAAAGACATCGTGAGTACTCTCTCTATATTTATCTCGTTATACCCTTTATTTTTCAATTGCCTCGCAAGCATCCATGCAAGTGATGCCACCGTGAAAGAATGCCCTGCAATTGTGTCAGCTTCCATCATCCTCTCACCGTAATATATGGCTCCTTGACGACGCAGTTCCTTCATAGGTTGAAGTGAGACAAATATCCCAAGAATACTTCGAAGTTCATCCTCTGAAACGACATCCATCATCTATTCCCTCTTTTTTGTATTGACATACAGAACCGGTCCTGTAATTTGGATAGATCAACTATAAGCGGATTACTTTTTGCTATGTTTATCTTTTTCCAAATCACTTCGGAACTCCACTTGCACAGGATTTAGGTTGCACCTTTTTCTTGCTCGGCTTTGTATCTACCTTGATTATGTCAGATTCGTCACGATACACCTCGATAATCGCCTCCGGGCAGATGATAGCACACATTGCACAGCCGGTACAATCGCTTTTATTAATAGGCTGGGCAGGAAAATAGCCGGATTTATTTGAGCGGTTAGAGATGATGATGCCTTTTTTCGGGCACACTGATATACACAACTCACAACCTTTGCATCGTTCAAAATCGATAATTATTTTGCCAGCCATTCTTGTATCCCTACACTGTACTATTTATCGTATCCATTTAGTGTGATGGATTGTAACAAGGATGAATGAAGCTGTAAAGTGAAAAAGATATTAGCTCTTGTGTAGAAATGGAACATCTAATTTCATTTGCTGTCTTACGTTCTCCGTCATCGGAACTCTATCTTCCCTCCTGACCTGGCTTTTTGGTAACATCAGGTTTTCATAACCATTGATGCGGCTGTTTCTGCCAATTCTTTTAAATACATAAAGCCGGCCTTTTTATCATCGTCTGAAAGCTGCAAATCTTTTGAACCTTGATGAGGAGCTGTTAGAACAAGAATATGCTGTGAGTTAGATTCAGATAATTGTATCTGAAACACCCTCACATCAAGTTCTTCGCCATCGATTGCCAAGGTTCGCTCCATATACCGCTGGTTTGCATTCTCTAAGATTATATTAACCAGCAGCAATGTCAGCTCCGACGACCTACAAGTAACATAATCACGGTCTGCGGGAAAAGTGTCAGCAGTAACATCATAATCAATGCGTCCTTCTTGCAGAACACAAATAAGATATGTAGCACGTTTCAGACATAAGCTTTCCACAATATTTTGAAGGGCTGCTTTTATAAATTCTTTGTCTGAGCCGCACCTTTCCGACAAAACCGGCAATAGCTTAATTTGCCTTTCCCAAATGAGGCGGATAACTTTTTCCATATTCTACTCAGCGACATGCAAAACTCTGATGCCTCATTTCCACTATCAATGAGATACTTATTAGGTGCAATATCATATATGTTGACCCCCAAAACTTAACATTTATTTTACTCGTTAACAATCCGAAATGTCTATAAAATTTTTCTTAAAACATCATAATTCTACAAAATCCTTGCAAAAAAGCGTTTATCCACATGCTTTTATTTACATCAGCCAACTTGGCTCAATAAATTACCTATTTTAACTAAAGATTTTTTGGCAAACCTACCGATAATCTAATTACCCAGATTAACATTATCTATATTAACAATGGATAATCGTATAATAATTGTAGATGCAAATATTAGGAAGATAGATAATATACATAATATTAAAGGAGTCTAATTATGATAAAGGACACTGTTTTTGTGCGTTACTTAGAACCTCTATTACGAGGCGATCGAAAAGCTTGCAGAAACGTTATAGAAGAAACGCTTCAAAGTGGTGTACCTGCTAATTCCGTATATGTTCACGTAATTTGGCCAATCATGGTGGAGATCGAAAAACTACTTCGTGCCGATAAAATCACACATACCCAGGAGCACATGGCTACACGCATTAATCGCACAATCATTGACCAGCTCCAAAATAAATTGCCCCGCCGGCCCAGCAAGAATAAAAAATTAGTCGTTTGCTGCGCAGCAAATGAGCTACAAGAACTTGGTGCACAAATGTTAGCCGACCTATTTGAAAGCGATGGCTGGGAAGTAAGATTTTTGGGCGGCGGCCTAACTAATGATGACATTTACGCTTTCATAAATGACTATGCTCCTGACATCCTCTTAATCTATGGAACTTCGCCCAAACAAGCACCGAGCGTCCGACATCTTATTGATACAATCAAGGCCGTAAATGCCTGGCCGCACCTGCGCATAATGGTATCGGGAGGTTTATTCAACAGAGCTGAAGGATTGTGGGAAGAAATTGGAGCTGACGCATTTGCTCCGACAGCATTTGACGCTTTGCAGCTTGCATCAAATAACGAACAAATCCCACGTTGCGAGCGAAGGACAATAAACCGCCGAAAGAAAAAGCACCAGACAGTAGCCATGTCTCATAATACAAAATTGATGGAGATATCTGTATAGCAGACGCAATTTTTTATTGATGCTCATAAAAACAACGGAATTGAAAAAACATTTTCGACCTTCAAACAACTCGGCGTCCGATACGTAGCTCTATGTCACTGTACCGGCGAAAAGGCCCGAGACTTATTTGAAAAACATTTCGGCAAAAATTATATCAACATCGGTGCAGGAAAAGAAATAACCCTGACCGATTTACAATTTGATATTTAGTTCGTTATGTTGAAAACATCGATTCAGAGATTGTCATTGCGAGCGGAGCGAAGCAATCCGCAACGCGTCGCGAGGTTGCCGAAAGACAACCGTGGCGATCTCAAGGAGATTGCTTCGGGATAAAATCCCTCGCAACGACTACGTCGGATTGCCACGGCCCTTCGGGCCTCGCAATGACAAACGTTATAGGATTTCTGCACAGCATTTTGATATTTAATTTGCAGGTTTTATGGAGTCCTTAAATTTAATAACAGGCATTTCTCTGCCGAG
>CAZIED010000226.1:0-3893 GCA_964538525.1 uncultured Pirellulales bacterium
CGCAGAGTAGTATTAGTAAAAGATTGTTTGACAAAGCTCAATAATGTGGTATAAATAATACAATGCAGTAAAAGATTAGAAAATCTTTAGGCCGCAG
Organism: uncultured Pirellulales bacterium; assembly: GCA_964538525.1. Lineage (GTDB taxonomy): Bacteria > Planctomycetota > Phycisphaerae > Sedimentisphaerales > Anaerobacaceae > CAZIED01. The sequence goes on from CAZIED010000226.1 coordinate 98, forward strand.
ACGAAGCCAATTAACCTTTACAGTTTTTTTGTTTGGTGATTTACCTACCTATATATAGGAGTAACGATGGGAAAAATGCTAAAAACTTCGGCTACGGGCAGGAAATGCACGTTTCCGAACTGCACGCATATCTTGAGTATCTATAACCATGAGGCTTACTGTCATATACATCGGGATAAGGTGTCTAAGGAGCAAAAACTTAAGATTCCATATCATCATGCTGTATAAACCGATATTAAGTATAGTATAGAAAATTGAAACTCCCCCGAAGATAGCATCTTCGGGTTTACGCCCTGCAAAGGGCGTTTCTTTTTGCGCAAAACTTTCCTTTATATTCTTATTCCTCAAAACTATTTGCCTTCCACAATGGCGATTCTTGCCCGCCGTAGTCCATTTAGATGAAGTCGGGTCTTCTTCCGTCATGCCGTTTTCTGGATAGACCCGAATATGTTAGACCTCAGCATTGCGGTTTATTCTTATATGAATTATTGGTGTTTGCCGCATCGCCGTCAACTCAAAAAACATGCAATCCTGGGATGTCGGCTGCACGTCGAGATTGTAGGTAAAACTCACAAGATGCCAGTATGGCAAACCGATGTCATTCCGACCGAAGGCACACCTCTCCACTCGGCCAAGCGGCCTCGGTCGAGGTGACAAAAAGGGGTCAACCATTCTTTCGACTCCGCTGCGCTCCGCTCGGAATAATGAACCCTCAGAAAACATCTGAAAGAGCATTAGCTTCAAAGTGTTTTTGATGGTAGAATTGGCGGCAGGAACCACAAAGACGGTTGATAACGTCTATAGTGAAAAAGAAATGAGCGAAACAAAATTATTACTGAATGCGTACTATGAAATCTTATATGAACGGCTGGAGGCAAACAAGAATATTCTGGCAGCAAGGATAGAACAATTACTCGCCGAAGAGATCGCAAACCGCAGCTTCGATGATTTTAACCAAGAAAAATTTACAGCATATCGCGATGCCTGTTTGGCCTTCGTGGATGAACGGATAGAAACTTATAATCCAATTGGATTTCAATATACCTTTGACCGTATCAGAGCGAAAGAGGCGGCTGAACTTGAGCTGCAGCTTAATTGGTACGACAGCCAAGCGGAATTTGAGGCTCTGGTTCAAGCTGCATGCCGCAAGGCAGAGGCGGGCCTGACCGAAGAAAATCTAAAACTACTTGCGGAAGAATTGATCAAAGAGACTGGAGCTTTCCCTGATGAAAGTATTATATCTACATATCAGGCCGAGCCTGCTTTGAGCAAGCTGCCGGACTACATCGTGGCGTGTGCAATAGAAGAAATCGTCGTGACAAAATCGTGGTAAACCCAAAGATTATGTATCATGGATAAGATATGACGGTATGAATCTTGTATTTGCGAAGTTTTTCTCTGCCGCACAGTTCACCAAGCTCGATGAGAAATGCTATTCCTGTAACTTGTCCGCCGATTTTTTCAATGAGTTTGCAGGCTGCTGCCATTGTTCCGCCGGTCGCTAATAGATCATCAACCATTAGAACCTTCGCTCCCTTAACTATAGCGTCACTATGTACCTCTAATGTATCAGTACCGTATTCAAGGTCGTAGGTAACGCTCTGGGTTTTGAAAGGCAGTTTGCCCTTTTTACGTATTGGAATAAAGCCAAGGCCAAGCCTTTGTGCAACCGCTGCTCCGAAGATAAAACCTCTGGCCTCTATTGCTGCAATGTATTGCATGGCCGTTTTCGTAAAAGGCGAGCATAGAGCATCTATGGCTGCTGAAAACGCCTTATGATCGGCTAAAAGCGGCGTGATGTCACGAAATAAAATCCCTTTTTTAGGCCAATCAGGTATGCTGCGAATGTATTTTTCAAGATCAATTCCTTTTGTCATTTATTATCCTTCCATGGTTCATTGTTCGTAGTTCGTTGTTCATCGATGAACTATAAACTAATAACAAAGTACTACTTAATTTAATAGTCAATATTCAATTAGTGTTATTCTTCATTCATATATTCATAAAGCTTTGTTAAGGCGTCACGGCGGATCTGGCGAATTCGTTCTCGTGTTAAGCCCAGCTTTTTGCCGATTTCTCTTAGCGCCATTGGTTTACAGCCGCCGAGGCCATAGTGTAGCCTCAGAACCATAGCTTCTCTCGGCTCAATTTTATCCAGGAGCTTAAGTGCCTTGGCTTTTTCCTCATTTGCCATCAGCGGGTCTTCGGGTCTGTCGCTGTTTCGGTCCTCCAAGGTTGCTTCTAACATCTGGTTTTCGTCCGATTCTTCGTCACATGATACGTCCCTTACCGAGCTTAGAACCTCAACAATTTTATGTATCATCTTGGCTTTGCGCGGAGGCAGGCTCATGATATCGGACATCTCCTCTACACTTGGTGTTCTGCCGAGGCTGCTTTCCAGCTCGGCTGTTGTGTGACGCCAGTGATTTATCAACGTTACCATGTAAGTGGGGATGTGTACCGGTTGAACATTCTCCAGCAGGGCACGTTTGATGCTTTGTTTTATCCACCATGCAGCGTAGGTGCTGAAACGAACTCCACGGGAAGGATCAAAGTAGTCAACAGCTTTTATTAGTCCAAGATTTCCTTCCTCGATGAGGTCACCCAGGCTCATTCCTCGATTGGCATATTTCTTGGCGATGTTAACGACCAATCTCAGATTGCTTCGCACTAATTGTTCTCTGGCCCAAGGGTCGTTTTCCTCAATGATTAGCTTGCCTAAGGAGTGCTCCTGCTCTTCAGTCAATAATGCCGCCTCATCGATTTCTTTGAGGTACTCTTTTATAGTTGCATCAAAAGCTATATTTCACCGTCCTCCCGGCGTAATCAGCCACTCTATCTGCTTTTGGCGAGGTGCCTGGCGGATAGCCTTAGGGTAAATAGGTCCACTCTACTAGAAATTGGTGTAGCGGATCGAGTTTTTGTTACATTCTCTTATCGGACGATAAGTCATTAACCATGCATTGAATTTATTTGAGATATCGTCCAAATACGCCTATAGGTTTAACCGGTTGGAGGTTATTCTTTTTCAATGCGAATTAATTTAAAGCTCCATGATACGTGATGTGTCTTAATCCTATTATGACATAACGAAGGAATTTCGGGAAGGTCTTTAAGGCCAAAGCAGCAGTAGAGGCAATCAGAAGCGAAAAAACAACCAACGAAATAGCCCCCTCGTTTAGACCACGAAATTATTGTCGATGACCGAAAGTACCTAATTTGAACTATTAAAAAATTGTAAGAGTTCACAGTTTTTAAGGAAAAATTTTCAAAATGTTGAAATAGACAAATTGCGCCATTGCATACGATACGATAATAATAGTGCATGCAAAATAAAGACGCCATTATAGAAGAGCTTAGACGGCAGGTTGCCTTGCTTCTCGAAAGAGTCAGGCAACTTGAACAGGAAAACCGAATGCTCAAAGAAAAAATCGCCAGGCTTGAAAGGAACTCGTCTAATTCTTCTAAACCGCCGTCCAGCGACATCGTAAAGCCCATAAAGCTCGTAAAGGTCTCTGGGGAAAAACTCAACCGCGGCTGTCGCGGATGACTTTGAGGAGCCTGTGCCAATGTTGACCGAGGGCAATCGAACTTTATGGCAGGCATACCTCGGCATCACGGAGCTTACAACAACAATCAATGTCTATATCGACGACGACCCCAACCACCTTTCCCATAATGCACGCACTTGGTACGACGGCATCGGCTACAAGACGCACCTGTGGCTGAGATACCTGTTGAAAACTTCAGCTTTGAAGATCCCAACTCCAAACAAAATGCCTGGGATGGTGGAACA
>CAZIED010000227.1:0-3876 GCA_964538525.1 uncultured Pirellulales bacterium
AAAATGGTGTTGCAACGCCTCGATACGGAAATAGTCCAGGCTTTTTCTGGTAGGATGGACTGAATAGTGCGTCATGTGTGGTAGTGGTCAATGACTATTGGCGCAGCTACATGAAAGCGACAGCTACGGTGGAACAAATTTGGAGAAGAATCGGACACAAAACCAATGTGACCTGTTTTTTAACAATGTATCTATAACTTAAATAATCTTATCTTTAGTGGTCGTAAGGACTTATGTGCACAGGTGGGATTGACTATTTAAGTTCATGATTTGCTACAGGAACCAGCAAAAAAATTTTTCTAAATTTTCTTTTTGGCATCCCATATAGAAGACGTCTATGTCCGGCCCATGACGGGATTAGGCGTGAGACGAATCTGTTTTTGAAAGAAGGAGGTATAAATCAAGTCAAAAAAAGTTTTTCAGCACCATGTTGAGCAAGGGCGCAGTTTTCAATGTCTGTTGTATCTTGGAATTTTATGAAGATAAGCCCTATCCGTAAGAAATTCCAGAATTGGTGAAACTGATAATGTAAATAAAAAACATTTTCTAACAGAACAAGCATAACCGAGGCTAAAAAAATCTGGATGCTTGTTGACGACAAATATTGCTTTGGTTTCTGACCAAAACATGTCTATAATCTTTAACTTTTTGAAGGAGGACTTTAAGGAGGACTTTTATGTGTAAAAAATTCTTTTATTTGTCATATTTTGTTCTGTTGCTTGGTCTGGTTTTGACCAACATAGCCAACGCAGCAGACCCAAATCTCGTCGGCTGGTGGAAGCTCGATGAATCGACTGCTGATTCATCCGGCAATGGTAACAATGGCATCCTCTACGGTGGTCCTCAATGGTTCGCCGGCGGCCAGATTGGTGGTGCACTGGATTTCGACGGATTAGACGACTATGTAGATTTACCTATTGGTTCGCTCATTAATTCGCTGACAAACTCCACCTTTGCTATATGGGCGAACTTTTCGGGCACCGGTGGCGCCTGGCAGCGCCTTTGGGATTTCGGCACCGGCCCGGCCACAACCCCAACTTTTTACATGTTTCTGTCGCCGCGCACAGGTGCAGCCGGACCAATGCGCTTTGCAATTACGACTGCCAGCAACGCTGCCGGCGCAGAGTCTCAGTTAGACGCCCCTGCCACACTTGCATCAGGCTGGCACCATGTGACGGTAGTGATAAATGGCGCAAGCAGAAACATGCAGCTTTTACTTGACGGTGACGTCATTGCAAGTGGTCTAACGCAAACCCTACCGGCGGACCTCGGCCTGACCAACCAGAACTGGCTCGGCAGGTCGCAATGGTCAGGGGATGCATACTATAGCGGCTCTTTGGATGATTTTCGCATCTATAACAGGGCGTTGACGGTGGACGAGGTAGAAAGGTTAGGGCCACCGAAATTAAGTGCCAGAAGGCCTTCACCGGCTGATGGGGCGATGGTTACTACTACAGCAGTTACACTTATCTGGGCAGCCGGCCAAACCACCGACTCGCATCACGTGTATTTCGGAGAGAATATCGACGATGTGAGAAACGGGACCGGCGGCACCGATAAAGGTTTGACCAAGGCGACAACTTACACGCCTGCGAATTTAGCGACCGGTAAGACCTATTACTGGCGAATAGATGAGGTCGAAGCCAATGGTACCACCGTACACACCGGCCCAATCTGGAGCTTTACTATTTCTCAGATGATCGCCTCTAATCCAGCTCCTCCTAATGGTACTATATTTATAGACCCGAATGTTTCACTAACCTGGGCTGTAGGTTCAGGAGCGATTTCGCATCGTGTGTATTTCGGCGATAGCTCCCAGGATGTGCAAGCCGGTACCGGTGGTACAGATAAAGGAACTGTTGAAGCTAATGCCTTCACTCCCGGTACGCTCGAATCTGGGAAGACCTACTATTGGAGAGTCGATGAGTTTGATGGCACCACAACATATACAGGCGATGTCTGGAGCTTCACAACGATGCCCGTTATACCGATTACTAATCCCAATCTTGTCGGTTGGTGGAAGTTCGATGAAAGTGTCGGTACTATTTTGGTTGATTGGTCAGGCCATAACTGTAATGGCGTTCTCATAGGCGGCCCGCAATGGGTAGAAGGGTATGACGGCGGGGCACTAAAGCTTGACGGTGTCGATGACTACGTAGCTTTGTCTATCGGCCCGCTCATGCCTACGCTGCACGAAGCTACCCTTGCTATATGGGTGAACTGGTCCGGCCAGGGCGGCGCATGGCAGCGCTTCATCGACTTCGGTACTGGTCAAGCGAACTATATATACATTTGTCCTTTCACCGGCATAAATAGCTCTTTGCACGTGGCAATTGTAGCCGGTAACGCACTTTGGAATGAGTTCTTTTCGAGCAAGGGAGCTCTGCCCACCGGCTGGCACCATGTAGCCGTGACTCTCAGCGAGAGTTACTCGACTATCATCATGTACCTCGACGGTGAGAATGTCGGCTCGGTTAACAATGTCTTAAACACATTGAATGATCTGGGCGAAACCACCAATAACTGGCTCGGCAGGTCTCAGTATGCCGACCCATACTTCAACGGCTCTTTGGATGATTTCCGGATCTACAACTACGTACAGACGCAAGAAGAGATTTTGAAAACTATGAGAGGTGGCCCACTACTTGCTTGGAATCAAAAGCCAATTAATAGAGCGGTGACAGATATAGAAAAGGCTTTGCCCCTTAGCTGGTCGCCTGGGGAGAATGCAGCTCAGCACGATGTGTACTTCGGCACTGATGCAAGTGTCGTTGGAAGTGCTGATACATCTGATAAAACAGGCATATATCGAGGCCGGCAGGATCCTAATAGCTTCAGCCCACCCGAAGGTGTTAAATCCGGCCTCTCTTACTACTGGCGAGTCGATGAGGTCAATACCGATGGAACTATCAGCAAAAGCAGCGTCTGGAGCTTTACGACAGCCGAATATCTTATTGTGGATGACTTTGAAGGCTATAATGATGTCGATAACAAGATATACGATGCCTGGGAAGACTACTTCGTGAATGGTACCGGCATGACTGTGGGGCACTTTAATCCTCCGTATGCTGAGCAAGGTATATTTCACGGCGGCCGTCAAGCCATGTATATGCGTTACGACAACGATGGTACTGTGAACGAAGGTACCAGCTTTGAAAAGACCGGGACAAAGTTTTATTCTGAGGCCGAACGCCAGTGGGACGATGCGCAGGATTTGACCAGAAAAGGAATTACTTCCTTAACTCTGTGGTTCAGAGGTATGCCAGGATCTATTGGCAGCTTTTCACTCGGGCCACCGATTAAGATGACCGCTATAGGTACGGATATCGCCGGTATGGCTGACCAATGTCACTTTGCCTATAAGAAGCTCTCCGGCAATGGAGTCGTAACAGCAAAGGTGCTCAGTATCACTAACACCAACTCATTGGCCAAGGCAGGAGTGATGATGCGAGAGTCGTTGGACGCAGGTTCTAAAAACTTCACGACAGTCGCTTCTCCTGGTAACAGAGTCTCCTTCGTGCGCCGTACTACAACAGGTGGTGCCGCCGTATCAACTCCAAGAGCCGGCGTAACTCTTCCAGTATGGGTGAGATTAACTCGCAACGGGAACACGTTTACGGCCCAGTATTCAGCTAATGGAAATACCTGGACGGCGGTGGGTACGCCGCAGGAGGTTCAGATGCCTTTGGAGGTCTATGTAGGTTTATGCCTGACCAGCAGTAACGTCAATGCTATTTGTACAGCCGAATTCTCTGATGTCTCAATAACCGGCACGGTCACAGGCGACTGGAAGTCTCAGGATATCGGCTTAGCAGTTAACGCTCCTGAGCAGCTTTATGTGGCGTTACAAGATAGTGCTGGCCAAAGTGCGGTGGT
>CAZIED010000228.1:0-3866 GCA_964538525.1 uncultured Pirellulales bacterium
GCTGTAATTTTTGCTGTTTTTTTCATCCGGCATCTAAAAAATCCTTAAAAATCTGTTGACAACGAATTGGGTATAATAAGATTATGAAGACCGGCTGTCAAGAATTTCCAGCTTGCCTGGCAAAACAAATCATATTTAATAATCGGCCTATTTATGGCTTGGATAGGACTTTTTGCTTATCAAAAAGGAGTTGTGATATATGAATGATTATTTAGGACCTTCAATAAGAGAATTAATAAAATTGCTGTTACCGGTTCTTGCCATCCCTATAACTATAGTATTAGGATACATTATAAGAAAAATTATTTTTGATAGGCTCAGCCGGTGGACAAAAAATACCAAAACCCAGATCGATGACATCGTAATCTCTGCTGTCAAAGGCCCATTTATAATCTGGGCTTTAATACTTGGTATGTATATATCCCTTGAAATTTCTCAATTACCCGAAAACGTAGTTGGCATCGCTCACAAAATTTTGCTTGTGCTTGTTATTCTGTCTGTGATGTTAGTCCTGGCAAATCTATCCGTAAGATTAATAAAAACATATTCCAGCAAGCTCGAAGTGGCTCTGCCTGTAACATCTCTCACCCAGAATGTCAGCCGGGTTATAATCTTCGCTGTTGGAATCCTGATTATTCTAAAAAGTCTGAGTATTGACATAACGCCGATACTGGCAACGTTGGGAGTGGGGGGGTTGGCAGTTGCTCTGGCCTTGCAGGATACATTCTCTAATTTTTTTGCCGGCTTTCATATTATTGCTTCAAAGCAAATCAAAATTGGTGACTACATAAAGTTAGACACCGGCGAGGAAGGATACGTCACGGATATTACATGGCGCACCACCAAAATAAGGATGCTGCCTAACAACGTGGTTTTAATCCCTAATGATAAGCTAACAAAGGCCATTGTTATCAATTACTACCTGCCGGATAAAGAAATGGCGGTGCTGGTGAACGTAGGTGTGCATTATAATAGCGATTTAAAGGAAGTGGAAAAGATTACCTGCGATGTGGCTAAAGAAGTAATGAAGAATGTCCCCGGCGGTGTCCCTGAGTTTGAGCCGTTCATTAGATACAACACCTTCGGCGACTTTAGCATTAACTTTACGGTAATCTTGAGAGCAAAGGAATTTGTTGACCAGTATTTGATTAAACATGAATTTATCAAAAGATTGCACCAGCGATATGCTGAGGAAGGCATAATAATTCCTTACCCGATTCGAGCAATAAACTACGAGCAGGAAAAACAAAATAGCGCGGATATCGTAGCGAAGCGCACATCCCGATAACAATGAATGATTACATTGCTCTGATTTTAGGTGTTGTTTGTGCCGGCATCGGCGGCGAACTTTTCGTTCGTGGTACCGTGGGGCTGGCTCATTGGGCACGTGTTTCTCCCGGCATTATCGGCGCAACGGTAGCGGCATTCGCTACATCTAGCCCCGAGCTGACGGTTGCTATAAACGCTGCCATGGCCGGAAGGCCACAGATTTCCTTTGGAGACGCCCTCGGCAGTAACGTCGTGAACGTCGCTCTGATCCTTGCGATTGTATTGTTGATTTCAGGTATTCAAAGCCCTCGCGATAGTATAAAACGAGACTTTCCTGTTGCATTGCTGGTTCCGGTGATCATAGGTGTTCTTTTTCTTGATGGTGTGCTGTCCAGAATCGACGGTTTATTACTACTGGGCATGTTTCTTGCCTGGCTCATCGCGGTGATCATCGAGGCACGTAAACAGCGAAGCGCCGCGGAAAAGGTCCTTGGGGAACGCAGGGGCTGGCTTGCAGCCATTCTATGCATTATTGGCCTTGTCTTATTAGTGGCTGCTGGACGCCTCATCGTGGCAGGAGCAAAAGGCATTGCCATTTCTTTAGGCATAAGTGAATTCGTCACAGGGGCGATAATTGTTGCGGTGGGTACGTCCGTACCCGAACTTGCGACAACTATCGTTGCCAAGCTTCGCGGTCACGACGAGGTGGGCATTGGAACGATACTCGGCAGCAATATCTTCAATGGCCTCCTCATTGTTCCTGTTGCGGCAATCATCTGCCCCATATCAGTCGATTGGCGCAAAGTGGCGGTCGCCCTGGTGTTTGGACTCTTGGCAGTAGTGTTCACCTTTCCAACGCGCCGTGGTTTTATCGAACGAAGGCGCGGGGTATTGCTGCTTGTGCTTTATGCTGTTTATCTGGTTACAATTTTTCAACGGTAGGCATAAGGCTCTTAATAGGGCGCTTAAGCGAACGCTTCTGCTTTGCGACACTTACATCCGTTAGATGTTCTATTTCAATTCCAAAATTTTATGAAATAAACTTTGACAATTCTGTCAATTCTATTAAAATAATCTATTCAAAGGGTGTGGGATTGGTAGCAATCCCATAGGCATGTCAGGGTGGTCGGGCCGCCACCTAATTAATCGTACCTTGCGGTTTTTTTAGGAGACGGGAATATGTCCACCAAAAACGATCAACCAACCAGCAAACAGGGCATTGCACTCGGGATTTTAGCGAGATTCTTCTGGATGTTTCTTGGCAACTTTATCCTCTTTTTCTCAATTATATGCATCTTTGAGTATAAAAGTGGGTTATTCCATACCGCAGATGCAGTCTTCTGGATCACGGTTGCAGCCCTGGTCATAGTCAGGTATCTCGATATAAATCTTTTGGATGGGCTTACTGCCACAGGTCTGCCTGCCTCAATGTCCAATTGGACTAAGTATGTTACCTTACTATTAATATGTTCGACAGCAGTATGGTTACTTTCACATGCCGTGAATTACGTAGTTGTAAAGTAGATATTATTGAGGTAAAAATGGCTATGAAAACAATTCAAAGTCAAGACCAAAGGGAAGAGCTTAGAAAAGTGCTTGAAAAGATTGTTCAAGAGCTTGAAAAATCTCGTTTATATGAAGGAAAGCTTTCTATTCAAAGAGTGCTTCCTCCCCCTGGAACTCCAACGAATTCACCTGCCGGTTATCCTCATTTAATGGTTCAGGAAGAAAAACAAAAAAAGTTTTTAGGACTAATCCCATACTATAAAAGAGAGATAATATTTGTTGTCAAAGAGGGATTCTTTGATATCGAGGATAAGGGAAGAAAAGATATATTTGTCCTTTTGAAATCCAAAAGTTCAGAATCAATTGTAAAAAAGCATCTTGAAGAGTATGGTAAAAAAAATCAGGTTACGGAAATTATGTATAAAACCTAGACTGTTATTCTTTTGCTTTTAACTTCCCTAATTTCTGTACACTTTAATATTTATAGCTCTTGCCTGCTCCGGCAAGGTCTGGTTTTAAAAATGACAAGCGATGTGGACGAGACAGGATTTACATAATTTGATAAAAGAGAAGATGGCTGATTACTTGTTTGTTGTAGTCTCCAACAGGCAGCCATACTCTCACATATATAAAAAGGGAAGGGTAATATATCAGCGTGGAATAGGCGGAATTGTTTCTGCGATAGACCCTGTTATGCAGGCTTCTAACGGGCTCTGGGTGGCCTGCAGCAGCGGCGATGCAGACCGTAAAGTTACGGATAGTCAAGGTAAAGTAAAGGTCCCGCCGGAAAAACCCGCCTATACCTTGAAACGCGTATGGCTTAAAAGAGAGGAAGAGAACGGCTACTATTATGGTTATTCCAACGAGGCCTTATGGCCTCTCTGTCACATGGTTTTCAATCGGCCAATATTTAGAAAGGAAGACTGGGATTCCTATGTGAAGGTTAATCAGAAGTTTGCACAAGCAGTAATAGAGGAATTGGGTGACAAAAAGGCGCTTATTTGGATTCATGATTATCATCTTTGTCTTCTGCCAATGTTTCTAAAAGAAATGGCCCCCAAACAAATAATTACAGCACACTTCTGGCATGT
>CAZIED010000229.1:0-3845 GCA_964538525.1 uncultured Pirellulales bacterium
TCCAGCAGAAGCACAACACAGCTTTTGGTAACGGCTATGGCAAGCTTAAAGACGTCACCTTCCGTATTGCTCACATGGGCGATATTACTCTCGATGAGGTAAAGGAGCTTCTGGCCTGGATCGACGAGGAAATCAAATAAGATGCTTACTCAAAACCCCCAGGTGCCAACTACCTGGGGGTCTTTATTTATATCGCAGCAAGCAATCCAGCATAATACATTGACATCTTTAAACTGGCTCTGGTAGTTCACTTGAGCTTACCGGCCAGGGCTGAGCCAAATTCCTTGGCAACTTTGCCTGCGGTGTATCGATCCTTGTTATCGTAAGAAGCCGACAATAAAATTACCCCAGAGTTATCTTTAGCCACAAAAGATACACTTTCGATAGATTGACTCGATGCTGATGCTGTACCTCTTACTGTCAGAAAAGTTGCTCCGGTGATGAAAACCGTTGCTGTATTAGGGTCACACAGTTTAACTTGTCGTCTCACGAACTCTTTTTCGATAACATCTCTAATGACTTTTCCCACCTGCGGGTCCCCGCTTTCGAGCGGTGCGATATACACACACTTATGCTGGAGCATCTTTAAGTGTTTGGTACAGACAATATCGGAATTACAACCCGCAGATATACATATAGCCGACAATCCAATAAGCCAGGGTAACTTGTTCATTTCTTATGTCTCATAACCTGTTTATTCCCAATAATATTACACTACGGGGTAATTTAACATTGCAAATCCGTTTTGTCTATAAAAATCGGAAATCCGAAATAATCTCAAAATTCATCATCCCAATTTAGATATTCGAATTTCACCCAGAGCATATCGAGGAGACATTCAAAGCATTCATTGAAACACACAACAAAGAAGATAAAATCCATGCATTTGAATTCTCATGTTTTTTCACTGTCCCGCAAATGTGTATATTATCAACGAATATTACGGTTTTTAGCTTGACTGGTGGGAAAAGATGATTAGATGAATGCTGTATAATATACCGATCGGCCAGCAATACTTTTTCAGTAGATCGAACATGCAAAGGATAGAATGTCTGGACAAGTCTGTGATAATCTGTAAGATTATTGAGAAGCCGTTTGTCTTTATTTCTTTATATTTATATAGAACACTGTTTTTCTGAGGATTCGTTCAGGATTGAAGGATGATTCAAGTCAAAATGATAGTATGGTCGTGAGACTTATAAGATACGGTAAAAATCTAAACAGAAAGGAAGGAATGCCATGGGAAAGAAATTAAAAGTTATTATGTTATTGATTTTATCAGTTTTACTTTCTTTTGGAGCGGGGTGTACGGATACCGGAAGATTTGCGGTCTCGGGCAAAGCCGGCACATTAGGACTCGGCGGGGAATTTACCACGGGAATAACCTCGAATGTTAACGCTCGAGTCGGTCTAAATACGCTCAATTTAGATTTCGATGATCAAGAACTCGGAGATGTTGAATACGATCTTGGAATAGACCTTTATTCTTTTTCAGCACTGGTTGACTGGTATATCTTTGATGGTCCTTTTCATATTAGTGGCGGTGCTCTGTCATTTAAGAATGAAATTGATCTGCATGCAAGACCAACTGAATCTATAAAAATTGGTGATACAGAGTACACCCCCGCCCAGATAGGTACATTGACCGGCGGTATAGAAATCGGTGACTTGGCCCCTTATGTAGGAATTGGCTGGGGTAATCCGCTAACAAGCAGCCGGAGGTGGGGATTTACCTTTGATTTGGGCGTTGCTTTTATAAATGCTCCTGATGTTTCTCTGTCTGCAACCGGCACGGTGGCCCAGGCGGATCTGGAAAGGGAGAGAAAGGACATAGAAGACTCTTTGGAGGCCTTTAAGTTCTATCCAGTTATCTCTCTCGGCTTGTTCTTTAGATTCTAATACTACATTGCAAAGTTGATCTCGATTTTCGATACCTGATACTCGATGCTCGACGATAATCGAGCATCCAGCATCGAGTACCGCTGACCTGATTTGATTATCTAAACGCCGTCATCTGACATCACTTTCCGGCACTATCGGTTCCCACCGCACCTTCGCAGCACCCAGAAGGGTGCCGGTGGCGTAAGCTAAATCAACAAACGCTATTTGATACTCAGTCAATGCAAGAATCTCGGCACTTTGAGCATTGGCAAAATTGGCTTGCGCCTGAAGCACATCTGTTGAAGTGCGCAATCCCAGCTCAAACTGCCGCTTCTCAGCCTCAAAAAGCCTTCCATCCAGAATCACTCTCTGTCGGCTGGCTAAAATACGCTGCCAGTTCGCCTCAATCTGGTCAATTGCATTTAGCACCTCATATTCAATAACAGTGACACGATTCTGTCGAGTGGCCAAACGTTGCCTGCGCTGGTATAGGGCTTGCAGAAGCCGGCTCTTGGCCGCAACATTTCCCAACGGCACCAATAGCTGCAATCCCACTCGATGGTCTTCAAATCTCTTATCAAAAAGCAAATCGTAGGAGTCTCCCCTTGTTGCGCCGAGACCATTGATATTATATGTATAATCCAGCGTGACCAACGGAAGTGCCTGGTTACGGAGGTAATCAGCCGTGCTGATGTCCTCAGCGATTTGCAGCTCCAGCTCGAGCATTTCCATGCGGTTCTCGGCAGCAAGTCCTACAAGACGGTTTCCTTCAAATTCATAATGCACAGGGTCCGGCTGAGTAGCAGCTATCAGCACAGTTGGTGTCTGCATCTCTAAACCTGCTTTATTTATTACACGCTTAAGCTCACGCTCACGGTCGCGGACATTGTTCTCGGCCACGATAATAGCCTCAAGCTGCTCCGCTACGCCGGCTTCAGCCCGAATAACCTCAACCTGTGCTCTTTCTCCTAAATCAACGAACCGCTGAGCTTGTTCAAGCTGTGCTTTAGCAAGCTCATATTGTTTTTGCCGGACCTCCAGCTCCTTCCGGGCCGCATAAAGCCGCCAATAGACACGATCCATGGCGGCGATAACTCGTATTACCTCGAGCTTCGTCCTGGCGTCGGTAATCTGCCTTTCATAATTGGCAATGGCAATAGCGTATGTGCTGGCACGAGCGCCGGCATTTCTTAATAGCGGCTGACTAATCGAAACCGAAAATCCTGAGCTGTAAGAAGGATTAAATATCGAGAATAAAGAATCAGTTTTAGTACGGTTGTCAGCTAAGTCAAAAGTAACGGTTCCACCGGTTCGCAAAGGGACACTAACGCCGAAATCCGTGTTGGTATATTCTCTGTTCGAGCCGCTAATATCAAGAGTTGTCGCTAAAGGCGTGTCAAACTTGTCAAACTTTATATTGGAAGTAAATGCAGCTTCAAATCGTGCCTCCTCTTCGCTGACCCGCTCTGCGGCAATGGCAGGACTTACAAGCTGAACCTTAAGCTCAAGATTATTCTCCAGTGCCAGCGCCCGACATTGCTCCAAAGTCAGCTCCAGCTTCGCCGGCGGAACTTGGTTTACATCCGCAGGTTTATTCGGCTCAGTCTTGATTTTTTTCAAGTCAAGCGTATTTATTTGCCGCAGCTTCTGGGGTCTAATCTTGGTTTGGTAGAAAGGTTCCCCCATAAAATACTCTTTGCAGCCGATTAAAGCGGTAAAACTAAACGCAAAAATCAAAATGTAAAATGCTCTGTGGAAAAAACAGTATTTGTCATTTCGAGCGAGCCGAAGGTGAGTCGAGAAATCTGCTTTTTTAGTAGATTTCTCCACTTCGCGATGCTTCGCATCGCTTCGGTCGAAATGACAAAAGGACTTTTCTACAAAGGATTTTGATATTTGATTTTTAATCTTTGATCTACTCATGTCTAAGCGCCTCAATAGGGTCGAGCCTGGCGGCTTTAATC
>CAZIED010000230.1:0-1979 GCA_964538525.1 uncultured Pirellulales bacterium
CGCCTTACTTATTTCGAGGCGTTCAGGAACTGCTTAAGGGCCAAGACCGATTTACCGCAAATTTTTTATATCATTGCAAAACCTGCTTTAAATCGTGTATAATATAGCCATGACGACTAAAGAAATAGCTTTGAAGACAAGAATTACTGGAGTTGAATGATGACGCCGCAAAGCAAACAGATTCTTCGTGAAGCTCTGGATTTGCCGCCAATAGATCGAGCGGAGCTGGTCGAGCAGATATTGGCCAGTTTTGAGTTCCCGGCTCGTAAGGATGTCGATGCAGCCTGGGCACAAGAAGCCGAAGACCGCATAGATGCTTATGAACGAGGAGAGATTGGTTCATCGCCTGCCAATAAAGTGTTCAAGGATATCGATCGACAGGCAAAGCGATGAGAATCGAATTTCTCGATCCGGCAAAGAAGGAATTTGCGGAGGCCATAGCTTACTACAACCAGGAGAGCGAAGGGCTAGGCTACAGATTCGCCGTTGAAGTGGGAAGAACTTTATCTCGTATTGTACAATACCCGCATGCGTGGACATGCATCTCGAAGCGTACACGACGTTGTAGAACATGTGGATTTCCCTATGGTGTTATCTACCAGGCCCGCGAGGATGTGATATTAATTGTCGCGGTAATGCACCTACACAGACGCCCAAATTCCTGGAAGTCCAGATTGCGCGCAAAATAAAAATGCAAAAGTTACGCGAAGTCGGGAGATAGGTCGAAGATGGTTGCTGAGGGGAGTTTTTGCGTGATTATCTCGGCGGCCAGGTGAATTCCGGGGAACGCTTTTGTTTCAAATAAAAACGTGAAACGGTATTATAATTATCCCGCAAATCTCACTGTAAACTATTTCGGTTTTTAATTGAACATTTATTGAAATATTATTTAAGCAACTGCATTATTACTTAAATAGAATTTAACAGCTATGGCTAATATAGTGGACTTGCTGGGTGTCGTTAATCCAGGCGGCCTGAATGCGACTGCCCCGTGAGGCTTCCCTAAATCTGGGGACACCATACGTATTTCTGTTGAATTCCGGGGACGCCTTATTTATTTCGAGGCGTTCAGGAACTGCTCGTGGCCAAGGTCGATGATGGTTGCCGAAGGGAGTTTTTGCGTGATTATCTCTGCGGCGAGGTTGGTCCATTTCTTGCAGCCATCGAGAACAACACTGTCACTGCTAACTACGATCGCATCACCTTTTATCAGAACTGCATCAGGGCTTGTTACAAGCTTAATTTCCCAGCCTGCGGTGAGCTTGTCCCGCTCCGGCTCGGCGAGCCTCCGCCGAGATGAGTCGTATCCGTCCCATCCATTCTTCTGGGCTAATTCGCCGATGAGCGTTTTCAATCGGCCACTATTGGAAACAGGACTATCCAGCAGCCAAAGAGCTTTTGTCACGCCGATTTCTTTTAAGAAACTACCTATCAGTTGCACAGCCGGTATTGTTTCGGTGACTTTGCGGTACGTTCCATGAATACTTGCCAAATCTCGAAAACACCCATCTCGGCCCTTAAAAATCACACCCCCGCTTAAAGCCGCTTCGATGGTTATTAGGATATTATAGCCGTCAATAGCGACAGGTTGACCGGCAAGGTTTTCAATTGAGACACAGCGCTGGCTGCGAGAGGCAAGCTGCTGGTCGGAGCAGGTGCTTCGCATGACGGCTAATCGCTGCCTTTCGGTAAGTGAGAATCTATCGCCTACTAATTTCAGGGTGCTTTTTTCCGCATAACCTTTTGTCAGCAAAAGTGAAAAATCGGCAAGCGCAGACCGCAAATCGCCGATTTTGTCGTCAGCAAACAACTTCTCATCGTCCGGATGCGGGCCTCTATGGACTCGTTTGTCAGGCATAGCTCGTATTTCGTATATCGTATTTCGTATTTCGTATTTCGTAATATGATAATTCCGCCACCGACGATAAGCAAGCAATATCAGAAATAAATTGACACAAGCGATAGCTATTTCTACCATT
>CAZIED010000230.1:1989-3832 GCA_964538525.1 uncultured Pirellulales bacterium
TCGGCTCGCTCGAAATGACAATAAAGAATTATCGACGCTCAATTATCAATAATAAATTGAAAATAGTCAATCACCAATGCCCAGTCATAATTTAGCACAAATAAAGATAAATGATTTAGAAATCATCGGCTATACAGTGGCCGGCGAAGAGACTGTAGTCGCAATACCGCAATTGGACGTTTGCTTCGATATCGGTAAAGCACCAGAACAAATTATCTCTATAAATCACGTATTACTTACGCATGGACACATGGACCATTCTGCCGGTTTTGCATATTACCTGTCACAGCGGAACTTTTGCGGCATAGCTCCAGGAACAATATATGCACCGCAAAACCTGCTGGAACCGATGAGAGAAATAATCGACTCCTGGGGCAGATTAGACGGCAATAAAGTGCCCGGCAATCTTATCGGCGTAAAAGCCGGTGATGAATTCCAGATAAAACCGAATCTCTCTGTGAGGGTATTCCCCACAAAGCACGGCAATGATTCTGTCGGATATAGCGTAATCGAAAAACGAAAAAAACTTAAGCCCGAGTATTCCCGGCTTACCGGGTCACAGATTGTTGAGCTAAAAAAGCAAGGAATACAGATTGACTACCCCTTTGAAGTGCCGATTGTCACCTATATCGGTGACACTCAATATGTCGATTTTTCGCAATTAAAATACATCGCTCAAAGCAAGATTTTGATAGCTGAGTGCACTTTTTACGAAACAGACCACACCGGAAGGGCCGAGGCCGGCAAACACATGCACATCAATGAATTTGCAAAGCTGCTCGAAAAGCTGCAAAACGAGCATATCATAATCGCTCATACAACTCAACGCACGCCGATGTGGGAGATTCACAAGATACTGAAGGAAACTTTGTCACCGGATAAATTCAGCCGGACGACCCTGCTGATGGACAAAAGACCGAACCTGCGGTAAAACCCGCAGGCTAAATATGAGTTAGTAAGTTAATTGGAGGTCATAATGAAAAACATCGTAACACTTTCATTTTTTTGTTTGATTCTTATAATGATTTCAAATAGCGCACTACTCTCCTCGCAGGAAAACCCAGGCGTTTCAAAGGAATGGTGGAATATACCATACCCTGATAGATTTAACGCTGACAAAATTAATAAAAAGTTAAGTTTTATACACGTCGAAGGAAATAAGTTTGTTGACGAAAAGGGAAATCGTGTCATTTTTAGAGGAGTCAATATTTCCGACCCGGACAAAATCCAGAAAAACGGTCATTGGACTAAAAAACATTTTGAGGTAATAAAAGAATGGGGTGCGAATACCGTTCGGATACCAGTGCATCCTGTGGCATGGCGGCAGCGCGGCCAAGAAGAATATTTTAAACTATTGGACGAGGCTGTTATCTGGGCATCTGAGCTTGAGCTGTATTTAATTATAGACTGGCACTCTATCGGGAATCTGGAAACAGGCCTTTTTCAACATCCAATGTATGACACCACCAAACAGGAAACCTTTAATTTCTGGAGAAGCGTTGCCTTTCGTTATCAAAATGTTCCAACCATTGCCTTCTATGAAATCTTTAACGAACCTACAGTGTACAATGGCCAGTTGGGACGCATGACCTGGCAGGAATGGAAAAAAATTAATGAAGAAATCATTCATATAATATTTTCGCACAATAAAAAAGTTATTCCGTTAGTTGCCGGCTTTAACTGGGGCTATGACCTTACGCCCGTTAAAGAGAATCCGATTGAAATAGAAGGAATCGGATATGTTTCTCATCCATATCCGCAAAAGACATCGGCTCCGTTTGAGAAGAACTGGGAAAGGGATTTTGGCTTCGTGGCAGATAAATATCCGCTGTTTGCAACGGAG
>CAZIED010000231.1:0-3823 GCA_964538525.1 uncultured Pirellulales bacterium
TGGTTTCCGGTGATTGACCGAGACCTTTGCAAAAGCTGCAAGCAATGTTTCAATTTCTGTCTTTTCGGCGTATATACACTTACAGAAAATGGCCGAGTCGTGGTTACAAACCCTGCCAGTTGCAAGACCAACTGTCCTGCATGTGCAAGGATGTGTCCACACAGCGCGATAATTTTCCCTAAGTGCGCTGACAGTCCCATCAATGGTGACAAGGTGGATATGACTTTGGCGGCATCGAAAACTCAAAATTCAAAACTTTGGAAGAGGGAATCAGGATTAAAAACTCAAAACTAAAAGCTAAAAACTCAAAACTAAAGATGCCCGCTGTTATCCTTGTTGCGGATAGGACACTTTGCGCCGACTACAGGATTTTATTTGAGGGAATCTTTTCAACGATGCAGACCACGCAGATTCCGAGGGTGGTGTATCGAAATTTTCTTTCGCCGCCGGCCGTGACGGACGCATCCGGCAGGGCAAAGACCGCGCCTTTAGGCTTACGCCGGCTCGAATCTTCGCTTCTTAAGTACACAAACCTCGACCCGGAAGATGTAGTGTGTACAACGCATGAGTATTTACCTAATCTTTTGGGGCCATGGGTCAAGATTATAGCGTTCAGCTCCAGCGATCCACTGGGAGGCGGCATGAGCAATACAACCACTATAAATTTCTCAAAAGGTGAGCTTTACACCAGCTTCTGGACGAGGCGATTGCTCCGGAGCATCGCTTCCGCAAAACAAAAGTTTCATTTTAAGATTGTTGTCGGGGGAGCAGGCGCCTGGCAGTGGGCAGGTAATCTCAAACAGGCGGCGGAGATGGGTATTGATGTTATTTTCGATGGTTATTTCGAATCGGTAGGCCCCGGACTTTTTCAGGACTTATTGAATCCGCTTACCTCATACGGAGAGATAAAATGTATTTGCGAAGCCGGTACTGCCGCCGAGAAAATTCAGCCTATTAAAGGTGCATCAACACTGGGTGTCGTCGAGCTTTCAAGAGGCTGCGGCAGAGGCTGCAAGTTTTGTACGCAGGCTTTTAGGAAGATGAGTCATATCAGCCCGGGTACTATTTTAGCGGATTTGGAAACAAACGTGGCAAACGGCGTAACATCGGTCGTCAGCTCAAGTGAAGATTTTTTTCGATATGGTGCCGCCGGATTGAAACCCGATTTCGATAAGCTGCGGGATTTACTCTTGCAGATGAAAAAAATCAAGGGTTTATCTTTTATGCAGATTGACCATGGCAATGTCACGTCGGTATTGCAGCTAACCGATGAGCAGCTCTTGGAAATCAGGAGGCTGCTTAGCTGGGGACGGAAAACAGATTATCTATGGGTGAATATGGGAGCAGAAAGTGCAAATGGCCGGCTGGTAGCGGCAAACTGCCCTGGCAAGATTGTGCCGTTCCGGGCGGAGGATTGGGAGGATATGGTCCGCCAGGCCGCCGAGAAGATGGCTCGCACCGGCTTTTTCCCGGTTTTTAGTGTGATTCTCGGTTTGCCGGGCGAGACGCCTGATGATGTCACCCGCACGCTCAAGCTGATTAAATGCCTTGCTGCTACGGGTGCGGTAATATTCCCCATTTTTTATGAGCCTCTGCCAACAAATGGGTCCGGCCTTGGTGCAAATGGTGATGGGCAAAGATTTACGGTAAGGAATATGAGAGCTGACCATCTGGAATTATTTAGGACCTGTTATGAGGTGAATTTTAAGCAGGTGCCTCGTTTGTTTTGGGACAACCAGCGAGCAGGAGGTGTACCCTGGGCTAAAAGAGTTTTAATGCAAATGCTGGGAAAAAGTGAGATAATATCATGGAGACGCACTTTTAAGGCTATTGGAAAGCAGATTGCCAATTGACGGCGGCAGGTAAATTGAGGTTCGAGAGCATGTATGAAGATATCACGATTTCGGTAAAGCGGCAAAGACCCCCGCAGGACAACGTTCCAAAGACGAAGCAGCAACGTGACAGATTGCTGCAAATCGTTGCCGAGTATATCGAGAGGGAAAAAGCCGTTGGGCCGCTGACACTTGCCGAGCTGCAAAAACATTCGCAGGCGATTCTCAAAACAGTAAATTTAGATGCTAAATACATAGATTTTGTAGCGATAATGGTAAGTAATGAAGTGTGGCGTCCGGTTATAGCAGGTATTCCCTGTGAAAGGCGTTTATTACTGCTGCCGAAGTGCCTGCGAAGCCAGAAGTGTGCTGCAGGTTTTGATGAGGTTGGCCTGCTGTGCGAGCATTGCGGCAGGTGCATCATTGACGAATTGGCCAGCCGGGCGGAGCAGCTTGGCTATGCAGTGCTGATTGCGGAGGGTTCGCCCGTTGTGATGTCACTTATCGAGGCAGGAAAAATCGAAGCCGTAGTGGGCGTAAGCTGTCTTTCGGTTCTTGAGCGGGTTTTTCCTTACATAGAGGCAGGGGCTATCCCCGGCATCGCCATTCCGTTATTGCAGGATGGTTGTGCCAATACCAGCGTGGATATTGACTGGGTCTGGGATGCAATTTATCTAAATAGCGAGCAGCAGTGCCGAAGACTCGATATAGAAGATATGCGCAGCCAGGTCAATAGCTGGTTCACAAGTGAATCGCTTAATTCGTTTTTTGGCACAACTAATACCCAAACCGAGAAACTGGCCCTGGAATGGCTGGCCAAGGCTGGGAAACGATGGCGGCCTTTCCTTGCTGCTTGCACATATAAAGCTCTTGCCGAGGATAGTGAGAGAGCACTTTCTGAAGATGTTCGTAAGGTCGCCATTGCGGTTGAATGTTTCCACAAGGCATCTTTAATCCACGATGACATAGAAGATGCAGATATGAAGCGATATGGCCAGAAGTCACTTCACGTGGAGTATGGGATTCCGATAGCGCTTAACGTCGGCGATTTCTTGCTCGGCGAGGGTTACCGTCTTTTAACGGAGCTAAAAATCCCGTCTAATCGCAAAGCTGATATGCTGGCAGTAGCGGCACAGGGACATCGCGATCTGTGTCTTGGTCAGGGAAATGAGCTTTCCTGGATCGGAAAGCCCAGACCATTGAGTGTAGCAGAGGTTATCGAGATATTCAGCAAAAAGACTTCGCCGGCTTTTGAAGTGGCCCTGAAATTGGGAGCAATATCAGCCGGCTGCGGAGCTGAATTGGGCGCGGTCTTGAAACAATACAGCGAATCACTCGGTATTGCATATCAAATTCGCGACGACATATACGATTTCCATTCTGAGAATAAGCTGGATGCTCTGAAGTCGATGCGGCCATCGCTGCTGCTGGCGATGGCATACGAGCTGTCCGAGCGGGGAGAAAAGAGATTGCTTGAAGCTGTTTGGTGCAGGTCGGTCGAACCAGCCTCGGTAGTCAAAGATATAGAAAATATTTTGGAGACCTTAAAAATCGAACAATTAGCCTGGAATTTGATGGAGTCACAGAAATCTCGAGCGATAAATGCTCTATCCTTGTTAAACAATTCCAACCTTAAAAGTTTGCTGCGAAGGGTTATCGGAAAGATATTTTATGATTTTGAAGTGATGGGCTGTTGTAATGACAATAAGGCAGGATATGCTGAAGGCAGCCGGCCGGGCGAGGAATCTTCTGGGTGATTCCGCCGACCTTGTGGCTAACTTCATTCGCGTCCAGCTCAATCCGGATGGGGGTTTTAAAAACAGGTTCGGCCAAAGTGACCTGTATTATACCGTATTCGGCATTGAAGCTCTTTTGGCACTTGGTGAAGATGTCCCCGGCAAACAGATTGCCGCTTTTCTTCATAAATTTGAGAGCTACCCTTCGCTTGACCTCGTACATTTGACATGTCTTATACGATGTCTGGCAGATTT
>CAZIED010000232.1:0-3816 GCA_964538525.1 uncultured Pirellulales bacterium
AAGTCAATAGGGTCTATAAAAAATCTGCGGCTCGCTTCTCATTTGACCGGCACAACCTCCACTTCCTGACCCCCGATCCCTAATCTCTGTTCTCTATCGTCTGGATATACTTATGCTTTTTTAGCCTTGAGCTGATTGAGTTTTTTGGCAAGGCGTGATTTCTTTCGGGCAGCGGTTTTTTTGTGCATGGTGCTTGTTGCAGCGGTTTTATCTAACTTCTTGACGAGAAGCCTATATTGCTCACTTGCAGTATTTACATCGCCGCTGGATAGTGTTCCCTCAAAGTGTTTGATTTGTGTCTTTACCTGGCTTTTACGTGCGCGATTAGTCATTTTGCTTTTAGCATTTTGTCTTATTCTCTTTTTTGCTGATAACGAATGTGCCACTGTAATCTCCTAAAAATTAATCATTAATTTCCAAACGTCTGTGGAACTTGCTAATGTGGTCGTTCCTTTATTTCCTTTCTTAATTTATCTACTCGCTGGCTGACATCCTGGTATGCAAAATCAATTTGAGCAATCTTACGAAACATTTCGAGTGCTTTATCCGTGTCACCTCGCTCCTGGTAAGCTCTGGCCAGATTGTATTGCAGCTCTTTGGCAATATTATCATCTTTTATCTCATAAGATTCTATAGCCCGCGTAAAGACATCGACTGCATCTGAAAACCAGCCTTTTAGAAAAAAGCACAAGCCTATTTTATTCATCGATACAATCTTTCGTCTTGGATCTCTCTGGGATTCCTGAAATAAAGGTATTGCCTCATCGTATCGTTTGTTTTGAAGCAGAATTTCGGCATACTCATATTTGGCTTGCAAGTCGGTTGGATAGTTCTGCACGCAGAGCCTGTGATGCTCTAATGCGGTGTCATTTAGCTGTCTCGATAATTCTTCAAAGCTGGATTTGGCTTCGGCATCGTTTGGATTGGCTTGCAGGGCAGCTTTTGCCTCTTTTACTCTGCGTTTGAGATGGCTTATTCTCATTTGGCCGGCTCGCTGCTTAAAACTAAAGTCGCTTTTTGTCTTATAGGCATTTTCCAGCAGCTCTATTGCCTCATTTTCTGCCTGGTCTGTCTGAAGATCTGATAGTACCTGGGCTAAATTGAATATGTTCCTCGACAAAGCTGGGTTTTGAGCCAGTTTTTCGCGTGCCTGCTCCACCGCCAGCAGACGGTAATCTTCACTTTTGATGACGCCTTGGGTTGCGTGAAGTTTTTCCTGACCCTCGCGGTCTTTGATGGATTTTCTAAAATCACCTTCCTGGTCGTATTTGCCTGAGGCCATGGTCAATTCTGCCGAGAGGTTTTTAAACTCGTCTGCTAACTCTTTATCTTGAGGTTTAAGTCTGTACGCCCGTTGGCAGGCGGCAAGCGCTTTGTCAAGCTCGCCCAGAGCTGTGTACGAATCTTTCAATAGGATATAAGTGTGCAGGGACGGTTTTTGGGCGGCATTGTTAGTCTGAAAAATTAGATTGGCGATCCAGCCGGCTGTTTTTTTGTAACCACCTGTTACTGCCGCCTTTAGCATAGCCTCTGCATAAGGAAAATGGTCTGGGTCTTTGGCGAAGAGATATTCAGCATTAAGTAATTGTTCAAGGGGAGTTTTGCCTCGAAGATGTTTTACTTTCTCCATCATAGATGGTTTCGGGCCGCCTTTTGCCTTTCGCTGAAGAGCTAATTCGCAAAGCGGCAGATGACCTTCTTCCAGCGCATCTGGGGCATAATTTAATCCTCCGAGGTACATTTCGATGGCATAATCAAAGTTTTCCGACTCTGCAGCCTCTCGTGCTCTTTCAAAAAAAACCTTTTCTTTTCCGGATTCTCCGGTTTCTTGTTCCGACATACTTGTCAATCAAATATCATTTTCCTATTTCTTATTTACGTGCTTATCCTAATATCAATACGGAATTTGTCAACGAATAGTTGCATAAAAAGTCGTATTGTGTTATAAGAGGCAAAATACTTTGTTAAGTATTCAGGATCTCCAGTACAACTCTAAAAAGAAAATGAAGGGAGAACAAATATGGCAGTAGCCCTTGAGCAGTATGACCCACAGATTTACGAGCTGATACGGCAGGAGGCAGCTCGGCAGAGCGGCTCGATTCGCCTTATCCCCTCGGAAAACTACGTATCAAAAGCCGTTATGCAGGCCTCCGGAAGCTGCCTGACCAACAAGTATTCCGAAGGCTATCCAGGCAGAAGATATTACGAGGGTCAGCAGGTTACCGACCTTATAGAAAGAATTGCGCAGCAGCGCGCCAAAAAATTGTTCAAGGCTGACCACGCAAACGTTCAGCCTTATTCCGGCTCAGTGGCAAATCTTGCTGCTTATGCGGCCTTAATAAAACCAGGCGAGACCATTATGGGCATGTCCCTTGTTGCTGGCGGACATCTCACGCACGGCTGGAACGTCTCTCTGACAAGCAAGTTCTTTAAATCTGTGCCTTATCCTGTGGACCCAAAGACGTGCCGATTGGACTTTGACCAGATTGAGGAGCTGGCGAAAAAGCACCGCCCCAGGATAATCATCTCCGGCGCAACTGCATATCCGCGTGAGATTGACTTTGAGACATTCGGCCAGATAGCCCGCAAGGTAGGTGCATATCATGTCAGTGATATAGCTCATATTGCCGGGCTTGTCGTAGCCGGCATACACAAAAGTCCGATACCGTACGCTGATATTGTTTCCACCACTACGCATAAGACCTTGCGAGGCGCTCGCGGCGGCATGCTTTTATGCAAGGCGGAATACGCCGACAAAGTTGACCGTGCGGTCTTTCCCGGCCTGCAGGGCGGCCCTCACATGCACACGCTAACTGCGATAGCTGTTGCGCTGGCTGAGGCCGATACGCCTGAGTTTGTCGCTTATGCAAAGCAGATAGTTAAAAATGCGAAGGCTTTAGCTGAAAAGCTGATGGAGTACAACTTTAACCTCGTGACCGGCGGAACAGACAATCATTTAATGTTAATCGACCTGCGAAATAAAAATGTCCCCGGCAAAAAATTAGCAAAGGCATTGGATCGAGCCAGAATTGAGACTAATTACAACACCATACCTAATGACCCTGCTCCGCCGGCAAATCCCAGCGGTTTGCGGATAGGAACGCCAGCTATTACTACGCGTGGAATGAAAGAAAAGGAGTGTAAGCAGATAGCCGGTTTTATAAATAAGGTGGTAGAAAATATCGACAATGAGTCGGTAATTGAGCAGGTCGGCAAGGAAGTTTTGCTTTTATGCTCGCAGTTCCCTGTGCCGGAGCACTTTATCATACCGAACAAAAAAGTCCGATATCCGATATTTGAAGAGTGACGACGATGGTTAGCCGACCCATCCTTCGACCTGGCTCAGGACAGGCCTGTTGGGTCGGTAGATGACGGACGATGGACGACTGACGATATACGACGGACGACATACGATATACGACATACGAGATACTCGATGCTTGATATTCGTCATTCCGAGCGCTGTCGAGGAATCTATTCAAGAATTGTCACTCCGCACCCATTCGACCTCACTCAGGGCAGGCTTTGTTGCGGAATCCACGCGATATATGCAATACGCACGGCGCAATACGCAATACGAACTACGAGCGACGAATTGTCATTGCGAGGCCTGAAAGTTTACCCTGAGCGTAGCCGAATGGGTGGCAATCTCAAATCCTTTTTTTCCTTTGCTTTCTTCCCTGTTCTGACGTATACTTACATCAATCCACAGTACACGAAAGGGGAACTTATATGAACATCGCAAAAGTAAAGCAATTCATAAAACAGCTTGGCTGGGGTATGTTGGCTACAACCGATGGCCGAAAGGTCGGCGTA
>CAZIED010000233.1:0-3794 GCA_964538525.1 uncultured Pirellulales bacterium
TGTATTGTTATTGAAGATTCGCACTGGGGACTCGAAGCCGCTAAAGCAGCAGGTATGCACACCATTGCTGTAACAAACTCGTATGATGCAAAGCAGCTAACTCTTGCTGAAAAGATAGTCAATCGGCTCGATGAATTAACTGTGAACGATCTGCAGAACCTTTGCAGCTAATCCGTGAATTTTTTTTAATCTTTTCAACCCGGCTTCTATTTTACCTGCAATATGCTCGGGCCGACGACACGGAATTTGACTTTACGTGTTGCCAAATAATATTCAATCTCATCAACAATAGTACCATTATAATAGCAGGGATTCGAACCATCGCCTTGAATTTTCATCATATTTTGTTGATGGTCGTAAAGCAGTTTGCCGCCGGTGAAAGTATTTTCCTTGTCTTTATAACTAATCGCTCCCGTAGCAGTTAGAGTGGAAAGCTCGGTCTGACCACCCACAGTCTGTGCAAGCTCGGCCTCTGCATGCGTCGCTGTAGCTTCCTGCTGCTCATCATATTTTCCTTGTACAACAGGAATGTAAATAATCTGTAGTGTCCTTCCCGGCTCTGCATCAGCAACAATTCGATTTGCATTTGGAAAATACTTCAATGTCGCAAAATCACGTAAAAAAGCATAGCACGGCCGGCGCAAGCTCAATCCACCTGTCTGCTCATTAGGCTCCGCAGCTTTCGAATTATTCAGTCTTATCATGCCAGGCCCCGCAGCTGTAAATAGCTCCTGACCGGCATCATAGTCAGCCCTTAAACAGTCCAGCTCAACACCCCCAAGCAATTCTCCATTGGCTTTTTTGACACTTCTAAGTTTAACTATCCCGCCCTCGGCGGTCAAATGTTCTATATGTGACGCGGGGGTCTTGACACGTGACCCTATATTAGCTACAAGTTTTGGTGCTGATAGTGTGTATTTCTGCTCGATATTATTTGGCTCTGCTCGAAGCATTGAGCATACGCAGTCGCCTTCAAAAACGGTTTGCCTTTTTGCCGACAAAAATACAACATCTTTTTTAGAAGTCACAACCAATGGTACTGAAGTTTTGTTGGTGCGTTCCCCGGCGAAGTCATTCATATCCACATAAGATGTCAGCTCCGACGGCCCATCTGCAACAGCATCACCCGTGGAGACATCATATTCGATTCTTCCGGTGATAAATGTTGTTCGACCACCGATATCGTTAAAATCCCACGCTGGTCCCGCATAAGTGACATTTCCATTATCGCTCCCAGGTTTATCTGAATTATTCTGTAGCGCATCGGAGCTCATTGGGATAACAACAATTCCATTATCACAGGTAACAATCGTATCACGGGACTCTTGAGCCGGTTCGGTCGGCTGACTATTAGGAGAAACAGAGGATTTGCTTGTCCCAGCATCGTTTTGCTCTGTAGTCTGTGCTTTTCTTGATTCTTTTGATTCTTTTTCCGAAGCCCTCTGCCAAAAAATGTTATTAATTGAAACGCTGTCCTTGGCAAAAATCAACTGCTCGGCAGCGTCAATGACCACATTTTTGCTAAGCACACATTTATAGTATTCGCCCTGCTTTGGATCAGCTGCCTGCTTGCCGGCAGTTAGCATCTCTTTTGATTTTCCGGCATTATCAGCAGAAATATCTTCAGACGAATGTTCGGTATTTTTTCCTATTCCGGAAAATAGTCCCTTCTGTGCTCCCCTCAGATGTAAGCTTTCAACATGAATTATTTTAAACAATTCAAGACGTTCAAGCTCACTATTATAGAGAAGCTCCATGCCGGAGCCTGCCATGTCAGCATCTTCAGAGACGAATTTGACCTTGCCGGCGGTTGAACATGATGATTCCTCGCTGACAAAAACCAAGTCATCGAGGTAGATAAAGCTTTCTTTAATATTACTGCCGCTCTCCGGTAAAACATGAATAACCACGTTACCGGCAAGAGTTGCATCCTTCGGGTTGGGCCTGCCGCCGGCATTATCCACCTGAATCCTTCCGGTATCGGCGGAAATAAAACATTTAAAATTGGTCTGGAAAACATTAATATAAGGCTTTTCAACCTCCCACTGACCTTCGACCTGATGTAATAGCTCTTCAAAACCCAATTCACGGTCAACCTTTCCATTCTTGAGATGCTGGAACACAGGCTTACTCAAGCTGAAAATGCCGACGCCGGCAATCCTGCCAATTTCACCATTAACATCGCTGATATTACCTTGAGCGTTCACATCAATAAGGTGCGGCACTCTATCAATATCACTCTGAGGCTCTTTGCTTATCTGATTGTAAAACATAAATACGGCGAGCACCGCCGCCAGAGAAATCAGCCCTATAAGAATTGTTCGCAGCTTAAGGTTCATAAAATTTCATTTTGCGATTAAGGCAGGTATCGCCTCATAAGTTCTGGCCATCGGCCGGTCTCTTTAAGAATGTATTCTATTATTTCCCGTACAGCGCCTTTTCCGCCAGGACAAGTAGTAACATAATCAGCATATCGCTTGACCTCATCAACCGCATCGGCCACGGCCACACCAAAACCAACATATCTTATCACCGGCAAATCCGGCAAATCATCACCTATATAAGCAATTCTGTCCGGGGTAAGTCCCTGCTGGCTGAGAAATTCTTTAAGTGCATCGAGTTTATCGTGACAATCTTGAAACACATAATCGACCTCAAGCTCCTCGGCACGATGTTTTGTCGGCTGTGACAATCTGCCGCTCAAAAAAGCTACCTTAAAACCAGCTCTGCGCCACAGAAGAATTCCATGACCGTCAAGAACGCTAAAAAACTTGCTTTCACTGCCGTCGCTATTGACAACTATCGTCCCATCAGTCAGAACACCATCAACATCAAGAACCAGAACTTCTATGTTCGCAAGGTTTGACATTTTGCACTTATGCTTATCCAACCACCTTAATTGTCACTATATCCTGCACATCTATTAAGCCGACAGGTTTATTGTCTGCATCAACCACCGGCAGGTCGTCGATTCTATACTTATGAAAAATGGCTGTAGCCTCGGATGCAAGGGCATCGATTCTTATTTTCTTGCAATCGGCCGTCAT
Source organism: uncultured Pirellulales bacterium (assembly GCA_964538525.1). Classification (GTDB taxonomy): domain Bacteria; phylum Planctomycetota; class Phycisphaerae; order Sedimentisphaerales; family Anaerobacaceae; genus CAZIED01. Next base: position 3,048 of record CAZIED010000233.1, read on the forward strand.
AACGTCACCGGCCTTTAGTCCAAAGGCCTTCGGACCTTTCTGAGTCATCAAACGTCGAAGGTCGGCATCGGTAATTATCCCCGCCAATTTGCCATTCTTATCAACGACCATCACAGCCCCGTGACGTTTTACATCGCTGGTTTTCTGGAGCAGCTTTTCTATTGTATCGCCGACCTTTACTATTGGTAATTTTTCGCCCTGCCTTAACATCATTGATTGTTCGACCGTCATTAACTTCGCGCCGAGTGAGCCGCCCGGATGAAACCTCACATAGTCCTCCACGCTAAAATTACGTGCCTTCATCACAGTAAAAGCAAGCGCATCACCCACCGCCAGCATGCAAGCGGTAGAAACACTTGGCGCAACGCCTAACGGACAAGCCTCGTTCACTCTGCCCATACATAGCACTACGTCGCTATGCTCGCTCAGGGTAGATTGATTATCGCTGGTTATCGCAATCAGCTTGATGTCAAGTTGTTTGATCAGATTTATCAGCCGAATCACTTCGTCGGTTTCGCCGCCGTAGCTTAGAACAATTACTATATCATTTTTGCGTAGTCTGCCCAGGTCGCCGTGAACGGCTTCGGCGGGATGAAGGAAATGACTGGGCGTGCCGGTCGAAGCCAAAGTAGCGCTTATCTTTTGTCCAATTATGCCTGCTTTGCCGATGCCGCTTACAATGGCCGAGCCGCTACAATTGTAAATCATCTCGCAAGCCTTGACAAAAGACGCATTAACAATTGGCGT
>CAZIED010000234.1:0-3792 GCA_964538525.1 uncultured Pirellulales bacterium
AGGAAATCTCGAACCCGTACTATTTTCTGAGCCATCCAAATGCTGTGAGCCATCGCTCTTAAATCGCCGTCGTCTTCGGCCAAAGCCCTTGCCTTATCTATTCTTTCCTTAGCTTTGTCTAATCTGCCTGTCTTTAAATAGATAAAGGCCGAATCCCTCAAAGCACCAATATGGTCACTTTTGATATCAAGTGCATGGGCGAAAAACTCCAACGCATCCTTCAGATGCTCTTTGTCCGCACTAACAAGGCCAAGATAATAATAGGCATCTGCATTGGCAAAATCGAGATCAACAGCCCTCAACAAACATTGTGTGGCCAGATCAGTCTGGCCAGTTGTCAGGAACATCGAGCCGATAGAAACCAGCGTATCGGCATCCTCAGGACAAGAGCGCATTTCGGATGCCAGATAGGTTACAGCCTTTTGTTTTTGTCCCCTCATTAACGCGCATTGAGCAAGCCGATAGTATGGCCCCTTGAGTGACTTATCCTTCTGTAAAGCCTGGTTAAACAGCTCTATTGCCCGAGCGTAATCGCCTTGGTCAAATGCTATTTCACCCAGATAGAATATCGCAGGGGCGAAATCGGGCTTTAGCTCGAGTATGCGATTGAATTTTTCCTTCGCCGATTCAATCTCACCCGCTTCAAGCAAAAACAGGCCAAAATCGAGGATAACATCGACATCACCGGGATTATTACGAAGCTCTAACAAAAAATGCTCCCTTGCCCGTTTGTTGTCACCCTCAGCCCAGTAGGCCTGAGCGATGCGATAGTTAATTTGTGGATGAGTCGGCTCCAATTTGGCTGTTTTTAACCAGCAGCGGATTGCTTTTTTATACTGACCTTGGGCAAAAAGGCTGTTACCAATATTATAGTAGCACAATGCACAGTCCGGATTTATCTGCTGGGCGAGGTAAAACATCTGCTCGGCCAAATCATATTGGCCCATCTCTGTATAGGTGATTATACGGTTGCAGTAGGCCGGCTCATACGTAGGATCCAGCTCCTGAATATGCTCGAAAACACCCAGAGCCAGATCATATTGGCCCGTGCGAGTGTAATCCACCGCCAATGAATTTAGTATCTCCATGTCATCGGGGCATAGCTGTAGCGCCGTCTCATATTCATTTACAGCGTCATCAAAGCAGCTCATGGCATCCAGAGTCAGGGCTTTATTAAAGTGCCAGGCACTATTGGAAGGATTTATCTCAATAGCCGCATCTATTTGCTCAAGAGCCTGCGGCATCTTCCCATCTTCATAAAGCTCAAATGCCTGTAGAGCCTTGTGCTCGGCCTTGTCATACGAGCCAAATTCCATATCGTCAATCATAATGCGCTTTACCTTGTTTTTATCAAACAGCTGAAGACCAGCCTACCGGCGGTTATCGCCAATAAAAGACCATAGCCTTAACGGTTTTTTACGCCGTCGGGTTCGGGGTATCTAAGATAAATATTTCACTGGAAACTCGGATTATAAATTCTTAAAATTGGAGACCTTAGCTTCGTATCAGTGAATTAGCTTAACGACCTGGCTAAAGTGAAATTACTGTTTTTCTGGAAAACAGTGACTAATAGTCTTATAATGTGAAACCATGAGATGGTACTCTAACTGGAATTTGTTTGGAGAAGTGAGACAATGATTAAAGAAATAAAAGGCCAAATAACAGCAGGTAAAGGTAAATACGCTATCGTGGTCAGCAGATTCAATGAATTCATAACTGCCAAGCTGCTTGCCGGTGCGATAGATTGTCTCCAGCGTCACGGTGCTTCCGAGCAGCAGATATCGGTAGTCTGGGTGCCGGGCGCCTGCGAGATTTCCATAGCAGCGAAAAAGCTGGCGCAAAGTGGTAAGCATGTTGCGGTCATCTGTCTCGGCGCCGTCATACAAGGCCAAACCTATCACTTTGAGTACGTTTGCCAGCAGGTGGTACGCGGCATCGGACAAATCAACTATGACACAGGCATACCGACTATATTCGGCGTCCTAACCTGTGATACTCTGGAGCAGGCGGTCGAAAGGGCCGGCGCAAAAATGGGCAACGCCGGCGCCGAAGCAGCGATAACTGCTATGGAAATGGCCAATGTGATGGCACAAATTTAAGTAGATCGTAGTTATGAGTTCGTAGCTCATAGACTATAGACAATAAATAGAAACCAGTAAACTAACAACAACGGACTACGAACAACGAACAATGAACCATGAACTTTGATAAAAGAACAAGGGCCAGAGAATTAACCTTACAAGCTCTGTATCAACTTGATGTGCAGGGGGCGGGGTTGCTCGAACATTTAGGCACGTTTTTCGCAGAGTCGGAACGTGATGATTTTGTCCGCCGGCTCGCTTGGGGTTGGACAAAAGGAACATGGGAAAATTTGGTCCGGTGTGATGAGATGATAGCCGAGGCAGCAATAAGGTGGCAGTTCAAGAGATTATCGCCTGTCGATAAAAGTATTTTAAGATTGTCGGTTTACCAGTTGAAATTCTGTCCGGATATTCCTCCTAAAGTGGTGATAAATGAGGCTATAGAGCTGGCTAAAAGGTTCAGCGCCGAAAAGTCCGGGCCGTTTGTTAATGGCGTACTCGATGCAATCCTGAAAAAAATCGTGTCCTGTGCCACGAGCGACAAGCCACGAGCGAGGGACCCTGCCTTGCGGGAACCCGCCAGCGACGATTTATGAGAACCATTGCAGTGATAAACCAAAAAGGAGGCGTTGGCAAAACCACCACGGTGGTCAATTCTGCGGCGGCCCTTGCCGCTACCGGCTTCAGGGTGGTCGTCATCGACCTCGACCCTCAGTCGCATCTGACGATACACCTCGGCATCGAGCCTCAAAACATAAAATCGGGCTCTTATGGCGTCCTAATCAGGCAATCCAAATTTGAGCAGGAAATTATGTTGGTTCGCCCGAATCTCTGGCTGCTGCCGGCAAATATTGACCTGGTCGGCGCCGAAAGCGAGCTGATTGGCGAGGTCGGCAGGGAAACAATCCTGCGAGAGGCTCTTCAAACAGCCGAGGATAAATTCGATTATGCGATTATTGATTGTCCCCCCAGCTTGAGCTTATTGACCTTAAATGCTCTTGCCGCTGCCGGGGAGATTTTGATACCGCTTCAGCCGCACTTTCTTGCTCTGCAGGGATTGGGCAAACTGCTTCAGACCGTTGACCTTGTAAATCGAAGAATCAATCCGCACCTGTTGGTTAAGGGGATTTTACTTTGTATGTTTGATAGCCGTGCGTCACTTACCGGCGAGGTTAAAGCTGACATCGAGCGGTTCCTCCAAAATGCTCGCGGCTCTAACAGCAGCTGGGCGGAAGCTCACGTTTTGCCGGTTTTTGTCCGCAGAAATATTAAGCTCGCTGAGGCCCCCGGCTATGGCAAAACAATCTTTGAATACGACCATGATTGTCACGGTGCCGAGGATTACAAAAAAGTAGCTCAATACCTACAAGATATGGACTCTGGGGCCCGAAACCGTGACGAAGCCAATCCTCCCATTGAGATCAAAGAAATCCCCCAGCCGGATTCCACACTACCGATTCAACTGGATGCCTCTTCTTCTTATCGTTCCGAAGAAAATGAAGAGTTACATACTTAGAGCCTATCCGAATAACCCGCTCTATTGCGGCCGGCTGCAAAGCTCGTGCTACGTAGCGTCCCGCCAAAGGCGGGGCTACTACGCAGAGTAGCATTTGATGCCTGCGTTGTCGGCCAAAAATGTCCTCACCGTGGCGTCAGCCACGCCTCCGGGCATTTTTTCACCTGCCGCCTTGTCCTCGAACTTTTCGCTCGG
>CAZIED010000235.1:0-3750 GCA_964538525.1 uncultured Pirellulales bacterium
ACTAAAAGTTATTCACAACCTTCTGAAAGGTTTTAACATCCTCTGCTTCTGATGCCTCCTTTTTGAGAATTAAGCAGCATAATACACCCACAAATTTGCTGTGCCATTCATTAAACAAAGAAGATTGAGCTAACAATTCAAAGTTTCTCTGGGTATAGAATGGTTCTTCGAATGAATGAATCCAAAAAAGGAGTATCTTTAATCTGCCAAATTCCTTTGACGTCTGTGTAATAATAGATTTCGGTGTATCGCTCACCAAATCATACATGAGCGCATATCGGCCACGCTTGAGCACACGATATGTCTCATTTAAGCCGACATCGGGGAACTTCCAGTGATGGATTGTCCCTGTACTCACAACCGCATCAAAAGATTCATCGGGAAATGGCAGTTGCGATGCACTGCCTTCTATAATATCGATAATATCCGATGCCCCTGATCTTTCAACATTCTGCCGAGCATATTTAACCATTGACGAGGAAACGTCTAAGCCGGTTAGTTTTAACGAGGGACAGAGCTTACCAAGTGCCAGCAGCAGCCAGCCGGGCCCGGTTCCTATATCAAGGATATTTCCTTGTGAGCAGTAACTTAGAATATCTTTGGCGAGGAGCTCATAATGACGTTGAAATATCGCCGTTGTGCTCAGAATATTGTATATCTTAGTTCCCGGAAAGGGAATACCCTCAGGATGTATTGTCTTGAGCAATCGCCGCCATCTTGAAAGTTTGGCTTTCTTATTCAACTTAATTCTCCTCTAAACTGAAACTAGAGTTTTATAGTATATACATTGAGTTTCTGTGAATCAAATTTTGTTTCAAGACTGTATATGATATTTCCTTTCGCTCCCAGAGAGGCCTCTGAATTCTATTTATTTTGTTTCCATGATAAATTATATTAGTCTGCGGTTTACGTTGTAATTTGTATTCTGGGCGGACATCGTCTTGATGTAGAAACCAGAAATTGAAGGGAAAGTCAATGGAACAATGGTGGCGGTTAAGTGTTGAGCAGACAACCGAGCATTTAGGCAGTGATTTATCGTCAGGATTAGATTCTTCGGAGGCATCGGCACGATTGAAACAGTATGGGCCGAACCAGCTTGAAGAGCGGGGTGGGCCTTCGGCAATCAGCATTTTTTTGAGCCAGTTTCGCGACTTCATCATCTGGATATTAATTGGAGCAGCTTTGGTTTCCGGCCTATTGCGAGAGTGGGTTGATGCATTGGCAATAATCGCTATTGTCATTTTGAATGCAATTCTCGGCTTCATTCAGGAATATCGCGCGGAGAAATCTCTTGCGGCTTTAAAGAAACTATCCAGTCCGACTTCCAAAGTTATCCGTAATGGGCAGAAGGGTATCGTTAATTCTTTTGAACTGGTGCCGGGGGACATTATTGAGCTGGAGGCCGGCGACAGCGTGCCTGCCGATAGCCGAATTGGATGGCTAACATCCAATTTCACTGTGCAGGAAGCAAGTCTCACAGGCGAATCAACGCCCGTTGCCAAGACGGTCTCTTCGCTGGCTGAGAAAGATACTCCACTGGCTGATAGAGCGAATATGGTCTATATGGGGACTTCTGTTACATCCGGCAAAGCAAAAGCAATTGTGGCAGAGACAGGCATGAAGACGGAGCTGGGCAAAATTGCCGGCATGGTTCAGGAAATCGAACGTGAAACAACCCCTTTGCAAAAAAAGCTCGAGCAGTTCGGCAAATGGATTGTGTATCTATGTTTCGTTCTTGTAGGGATGGTGTTTTTACTTGGGCTGCTGCGCGGCGGAGATATTATGGATGTATTCCTGACGGCGGTGAGCTTGGCTGTTGCAGCAATTCCCGAAGGATTGCCGGCGGTTGTGACAATCGCGCTGGCGCTCGGCGTTAAACGAATGGTGGTGCGAAATGCGCTTATAAGAAAACTTCCCTCTGTTGAGACTCTGGGCTGTGCAACTGTTATATGCTCCGATAAGACAGGGACGCTAACGAAAAACGAGATGACCGTCCAAGCTGTTTTTGCCGGCGATACCTTATTCAAAGTGACCGGCGTAGGATATGAGCCAAAGGGAGAATTTTTACTTAATGGAAAGTCTTTTAATCAAAACGATTATCCTGTTTTGAGCAAAACTCTGCTTTGCGGAGTTTTGTGCAACGGAGCTCAATTGGTAGAGGAGGATGGCAGCTACAAAATATTTGGCGATCCGACAGAGGGGGCTATTCTAACCTGCGCCGCCAAGCTGGGAATGTGGAAAAGCACCCTTGATGAGGGATTTCCCTTTGTACAGGAAATTCCCTTCGATTCCGAAAGAAAGAAGATGACTATTATCCGGAAAAGCAGGGATAAAGTCGCCGCTTTTGTCAAGGGTGCTCCTGATGTTTTTTTGAATGATTGCACACGGATTGAGCAGGGAAACGTTGATAGATTACTGAATGCTCAGGATAGAAGTAAAATCCTCGCCGTCAATGATGAATTAGCTTGTGGCGGTATGAGAGTGCTTGCCGTTGGATGCAGAATCCTGGATAGCATTCCTGATAAGTTCGAAGCAGAGCTGATTGAAAATGACCTTACTTTTGTTGGCTTAATCGCGATGAGTGACCCGCCCAGACAAGAGGTTAAGGATGTTATGGGCGAATGTACAGAAGCGGGAATCAAAACCGTAATGATTACCGGCGATCACAAAAACACGGCTGTTGCCATCGCCAAGCAGTTAGGCTTTTTCAAAGAAAATTCATTGGCAATGACTGGTGAAGAGCTTGATAAAATTGGCGATGAACAGCTACAGAAAAATGCACAAAGAATTTCTGTTTATGCCCGTGTTTCGCCGGAGCATAAGCTGCGAATTGTACGTGCCCTGCGGCGGCAAAAAGAAGTTGTCGCTATGACCGGTGACGGAGTAAATGACGCACCGGCTTTAAAAGAGGCGGATATTGGCGTGGCAATGGGAATAACCGGCACCGATGTCACTAAAGAGGTGGCTGATATGGTTATAACCGACGATAATTTTGTATCCATTGTTGCCGCAATAGAAGAAGGCAGGGGAATATATGACAATATAAGAAAGTTTGTTCATTATTTGCTTTCCTGCAACGCAGGGGAAATCCTGGTCATGTTTGTCTCATCGCTGATTGGATTGCCGCCACCTTTATTGCCGATTCAAATACTCTGGGTGAATCTTGTAACCGATGGGCTGCCTGCGCTTGCATTAGGTGTTGATCCAGTTGATCCACATATAATGAAGCGGCCGCCAAGGCCGACCGATGAAACGGTAATTACTAGGCAAAGAGCTTTTTTAATGCTGGCTCAGGGAGCTTTTATCGCCGCTTGCAGTTTAACGGCTTTTTGCTTTGTCTGGTATGTGGAGAAAGAAGGTATAGAACGTGCGCGAACCGCTGCATTTATCGTTCTTTCCTGCAGCCAGTTATTCCATTCTTTCAACTGCCGCAGTATGACACGCTCATTATTTGAAATCGGCGTATTAACCAATAAGAAGCTAATTTTGGCAAATTTAGTGTCATTTGCCGCACAAATGATGGTAGTGTACGTCCCATTTTTGCAGCAGGTGTTTAAGACCAAACCATTGGGGATGTTTGATTGGCTTTTGGTAGTTATGATTTCATCACTTCCATTATGGGCGATGGAGATTATTAAAGCTATTGGCAAACTGCGGCACAGGTCTCGATAATGTCGGCACGACGATGTTTTAATGTTTATCGTAGTGGTGTTCTGACGCTGTTCCTAATATTTTTATTCATGTTGGAAC
>CAZIED010000236.1:0-3747 GCA_964538525.1 uncultured Pirellulales bacterium
GACCATACCGGAGCGAATGTTCCGATTTATGCGGTAGGAGAAGGGGCTAAAGAATTTGTCGGCGTAATTGATAATACGCAGATTTTTACAGTAATCATGAAATTAACACTTGTCCCGAGCGCAGTCGAGGGAAATGAACAAAACGTTGAACAGGTAACTTATCGGCAAAAAGAGCCGAATTGAAAAATGATTTTACCTGAGCTAAAGATACAATTGCCAAATTGGGTTGAGAGCTTTTTGAATGAGGCTGGCTATTTCCAGTCACAGATTGAAGAACGAATGCGCCTGGTTATAGAGCTTTCCCGCCACAACGTAGAACAAAAAACTGGAGGCCCTTTCGCTGCGGCTGTATTCGACCGCCAGGGAAACTTGATAGCCCCCGGCCTCAATCTCGTATTGACCGCTAACTGTTCTATCCTGCATGCAGAAGTTGTGGCGATAGCGTTAGCGCAGAAGATATTAGGCCGGTACGACATAGGAGATGGCGGCAGAGTTCATTTCGACCTCGTTACAACAACGGAGCCGTGCGCTATGTGCCTTGGTGCTGTGCTCTGGTCGGGGGTCAGCCGACTAATTTGCGGTGCCAGAGACGAGGATGCGCGAAGAATAGGCTTCGATGAAGGGGCAAAGCCGGCGAATTGGATTGACGAGCTTGAGCACCGCGGGATAGCCGTCGTGTGTGACATATTGCGTAAAGAAGCAGTAGAAGTCCTCGAAGAATATAAAGCCTCAGGTGGCCCAATATACAACGCTGGCCAGCATAGTTGTTCCTCTTAACTATAATCGGTGGAGTCGAAGGATATGGCCAATCATCCTGCCTTTTGAATTTTGAACCTTTGAACATTCAAATTTATTTAGGATTTAGAATTTCGTGCTTCGAGTTTGCGCGATTTTATCGCGGTTTCTTCTTGATTTTCCCGACAATACCGACCATAATAACAGGGGAAACGGCGTGTTTATAGTCCCCATGCTTTAATTTTTTCAGCGTTTTTCTCTGTTTGTGTAGTTTATAATTTGACTTTGCTTAAGAAAGACAAAAAAGATAGAATAAAATGGAAAAGACACAAAAGTCTTTGCGTAGGAAAGGAATTGGCCATGCGATATAAAAAATTAGCAATTCTTCTGTTGGTTGTTCTAAGTGGTTGTGCTGCATTAAAATCCCCAGAGACCGTTCAGGTGCCGGTTACGAATGTGTATCACGGCATCCAGGTTGTCGACCCTTATCAATGGCTGGAAGACTGGCATGACCTGCACGTACAAACTTGGAGCAACCAGCAGAATGCCTATGGCCGCAAAATATTGGACAAATTACCCTTCATTAAAGAGCTTCGCGAACGGATTAGTGAGATATTGACTGATGAGTCTGCCAGCTATTACTCCCTTTCCTGGCGGAAAGGAAAACTTTTTGCTTTGAAGCGACAGCCACCACTGGAGCAGCCACTCCTGGTAGATATGCCTTCAGCGGATGATCCAAAAGATGAGTGGATTATTATGGATCTAAACAAGATTGATCCAAGCGGCGCTACTTCAATCGACTGGTATGTAGCCTCCCCGGATGGCTGTTTGGTAGCCGTGTCCCTTTCGGTCGGTGGGTCAGAAAGTGGAGATGTGCATATCTACGAAACAACAAATGGCAAGGAACTGCCAGAAGTTATCCCGCGTGTCAACGGCGGTACTGCCGGAGGCGATGTTGCCTGGACAGCAGATGGGTCAGGTTTATTTTATACCCGCTATCCACGGCAGGGTAAACGACCTGCAGAAGATATGAGTTTTTACCAGCAGGTCTGGTTCCATAAAATAGGAACATCACCTGACCAGGACTGGTACGAGATCGGCAGGGAGTTCCCCCGTGTAGCGGAAATAGAGCTTGAGGAAGACAACCATTCAAGTTGTGTTTTAGCTACTGTCCAGTATGGGGATAGCGGCCGGTTTGCTCACTATCTGCATATGCCGGATGGACAATGGAGGCAAATCACTGACTATAATGACCAGATTGTTCAGGCAACTTTCGGTGCCAATGATACTATGTTTCTTATTTCCCGTGACGATGCGCCCCGAGGCAAGATACTGCGGCTATCTTTAGCAAATCCTTCCCTTGAGAACGCAGAGGTTATTATCCAAGAAGGAGCCGAGACGATTGTATCCACTTTTCCGGGCGCGGCGATGGCAGCCACGCAGACACTTCTATATGTAACCTATCAACTTGGTGGGCCATCTGAGGTACGTGTCTTTGACTACGATGGACGTCGGCGGCCTGGGCCTAAGATCTTACCAGTATCCAGTGTCCAGCAGATTGTTACTTTGGATAACGATAGCATTCTCTACCGCAATTCTTCATACATTGACCCCGCGGCCTGGTATCGATTCAATCCAGATAAGGCAACGACAGTCAGGACACGGTTAGTCGACCAGTCTCCAGTTGATTTTTCCGACTGTGAGGTAGTCCGTGAATACGCCACTTCAAAAGATGGTACATCAGTTCCTGTTAACATTATCCGCCACAAGGGCATTATCCTAAATGGTACAAGCCCGGTGTTACTCAATGGTTATGGTGGATTCGGTATTAGCCTAATGCCCAGCTATAGTGCTCTACTTCGTGTCTGGATTGATCAAGGAGGCGTTTATGCTCAAGCTAACCTTCGTGGCGGCGGTGAATTCGGTGAGCAGTGGCATAAAGACAGCATGCTCACAAAGAAACAAAAGGTCTTTGATGATTTTGCCGCAGTGATGCAGCACATGATCGATGCCGGATATACAAGACCTGAAAAACTGGCTATTATTGGCGGCAGTAATGGTGGACTGCTAATGGGTGCGATGATTACACAACACCCAGAACTCTGTCGAACGGTAGTTTCCTTTGTGGGCATCTATGATATGCTGCGAGTGGAACTTACACCCAACGGCCAGTTTAATATCCCTGAATTCGGCTCTGTGAAGGAACCTGAGCAGTTTCATGCACTTTACGCATATTCGCCATATCATAATGTCAAAAACGATACTGAATATCCATCTGTATTGTTTCTAACCGGAGCAAATGACCCCCGTGTTGATCCTATGCACTCGCGTAAAATGACTGCCAGGTTGCAAGCGGCGAATTCATCAGGTCGGCCTGTTCTACTGCGAACCAGTTCAGATACTGGTCACGGTCTTGCCACGCCACTCAGCGAGCAGATTGAACAGAGCGTCCACTATTATGCTTTCCTACTACATGAGCTTGGCTTGGAGTACAGTCCGCCAAAGCCTCATTTACAATAGTTTAGGACGCCGGTTGGTAAACTCAAACCTGCCTTGTTGAAAATTTGCATTTGGTGGAATCTGGAATCCATTCCGCCGGCAGTTGGTCTTTTTGCATTTTAACACATATTTTTGCTTTTATCTTTGATTTTTACTTATCTCATTGAAATTTCAATCCTAAAATAAACTTGCCAGATTAAGGTGGAACTCTGAATTTTTGACCGTGCAACAAAATTTAACGATCGAAAAATGCAATAATGGGAATACGAAAAACAGCCCTATTTTCTCACCTTTTTTGGATCGGCACTGGGTAAAGTAATCTGAGGACAGAATTTTAACCCTGACTTTTGACTGACAGCCGAAAGCCATAATTAATATTGTGAGAATGCTCTGAAAGTCCGATACGGACAGAAACCAATATCATAAATCTGAGCAGCTTTATTTAACTAAGTGGTGCCGACACCTACTGAAAAATTGATCGCCTGCAGCCATCCACCACGGTAGGCCGACTAG
>CAZIED010000237.1:0-1350 GCA_964538525.1 uncultured Pirellulales bacterium
CGGGGAATTGCCCCGGTGGTCCTCCGGGAAACATTCCTCTGGGTCCACCGCCGAATGGTCCCCCTGGCGACGATGTAGTATCATTTACATCCGGCAGCAGCTCACTTCCAACGGTTCCCTCTCGTTTTAAAACCGTAATCAGATCACCAAGCCTGGAACCTCCTATCTTTATGTCGAGATTATTCTGTTTTTTGTTTTCGGAAGACTGCTGATTATTAGCGTTTTGCTTGTCGAGTTCATCTTTTGTCCAATTGAGGAATGCTGCCGGCATCTCAGGCTTATAAAGATTTCCTTCGGGATTGGCAAAATTTCTGCGAAGAAATGTCTTATCAATCTGTTCAACAATGGTATATAGTCCAAGATGGGTGTCGTTGACCCACACGTCCGCAAACGCTCTTCGCGGCGTTGGAAGACCCATCTGCTCGAACAGCTCGTAAGCTATAGTTTCTCTTATAAATGTGGGATCTGAGAAACCGTTATTAAGATTTAGCTTCTTGATACCCTTAAAGACTTGCGCAGCATTGAAAAAGTTAAAGTCAATTTTAAGGGGCATCCTATCGTCTCCTCGTGCAGACATCAGAGAAGACATCCCTTTAGGTCGTATTGCAACACTCTTTATAGGCTCTCCATCAAACCAGAAGTCGGCTCGAAAATACTGCTCCGTCCTCGCATTTGTTTTAAGCTGCTGCCAATCGTCTTCTTTCATTACAATACGTATCTTGGCAACATGATTGGCGTCAAATGGACTTACCGACTCAGACGCTGGCTGCATTAGCTCCTTATGGTTATATATAAGAAGCCCTGCCAGTAACAAGGCAAAAAGCAACAACCCAATGAAGGATACTCTCTCAACGTTACGCATTATTGCTCCACACCTGCATCTTCAAAGATTGCAGAGCCTACATTATGACCTAATGGCGAAGGAATAGGCAATATCTGCATTGGTCCATTGCCATCCGGCACACGCCCCATTGATTGATCGGCTTCCAGGGCTGTAAAGGACACCAAGTCCAGCAAGGCATTGTTGCGCGCATCGGTATCATACAGCCATACAGTCTCTCCTCGGGATGAAAGCTTAAAGTTGGCATGCAGCCCCGGCTCATCACCATCATCACCATCAGCCCACACAATAAGATACCCACCAGAAGCAATACTCGTGCCTGGGGGAAACTGCCATTTCAAGGGATTATCTGGATTGTCACTCAGATACATCCCGAACATATCGACAGTCTCATTGCTGGTATTGAATAATTCAATCCAGTCATCATAATCACCTTGTGGATCGGCAATTGTTGTATCGTTATGTGCCATAAGCTCGTTGATTACAACTGGTGTTGCTTCCACCCTGGC
>CAZIED010000237.1:1450-3729 GCA_964538525.1 uncultured Pirellulales bacterium
CTGATAAAAACAACTGCACATCAGCAACCGGTACGGTCTGGCTAAGCTCGGCTGTAATCACAAGAGACTGTCCCGCCTGTTCCTGCATAACCTCATGGACAACAGAAGTAATATCAGGGACTGGTCTATCAACCTCACGATTCTTGAGCAGGGTAGTACGACGCGTTTGTATGAAGCTCTTCAACGTGGATATTCCATTGATGAATGCCTGCGTGGTATAAATCTTCTTGGTATCCAATTGCACCTCTTGTCCAATGAGCCCTTGATATGCGTTAATCTTGGACCATAGGTTATCTTCTGTGAAAAAGGAGTTTAGAATGGTCCGTACATGGGCCAGGTAGCGTTGTCGGTACTTGGCAATAGACATCAAACGGTACATTATAGGAACCATGGTATCGTCAGCACGATAAAACAGAGACCAGCTCGTCGTGCCGCTGGCTCCCAAACTTTCGTTGCCATCATACTGCATAAGGTGCAGCCTTCCAGTTTCCGGTTCATAATAGATGCCGTAGTCGCTGCCTCGTTTATTAACATAACCATCGTCATCCTGAAAAATGATTTCAAATGCGCACAGCCACAATGCTTGATCCACATCGAGCACCGCTTCAAGCTTATCAGGCAATTGAGCCAGGGTAGTATTGTTCAACACGTCGCACGTATGAATGAGACTGGCCCAGGGATCATCCTGCTTTGTGTTCTTCAGCTCATAAACCTGCTGGTATGTTGTCGAAGTGCTTCCTTGCCAGGTTAGCGCCGCTGCACCGTTGGTTACGCCGCCGCCGCCGCCAGCTTCAGCCAGAGTAATGCTGTTTTGACTCGGTACTGGCCGACCGGGCGTCGTTCCACCACCGGGCGTCGTTCCACCACCGCCAGGCGTCGTTCCACCCCAGCCACCCATAATACCTTCAGCACGCCACTGTGTGCCGTCATTGCTCGGGAACCAGTCTTCAATAAATTCAGCGTTAAGCTGCTGAATATTTGCATAGATGCCCCAGTTCACACCGTTAATGACCAGCTTTACAAAGTTGGCCTTGGCGCTGGGAATCTGCTGCCGGCAGATGTTCGAATAAAGTACCTCACGCATGAAGGTCGCATCATTCATGCAATTGATGAGATTTATCGTCTTGTAGCCCATCAAACGCTGGCCCGTAATGGTGTAATCGATCTCGATGTTGAAGGATTTTTTCTGCGAGTTTACCATCATATAAGAAGTATTGCCGCGAAATCGAACCCCGACACCCTCATAAGTAACACCATCCACAGTCAAAGTGGCCGAGATGTTCTGTTTAGCCTGGTAATTGGCTGTCAATCGGCTCCACCAGTCCGATTGTGAAAACTGCAACTGAAGGGTTCGTAGAACAGTGTCATCGTAAAAGTCTTCCTGAACAGCATGAGACGGCTGGTAAAATAAGGCCAAAAGCGACAGCCCAATAAAAGATATTTTCTTAAAATTATGCATTATTGCTTTATTATACCAAAACAATGTCCCAATATAAACCATCTAAACCAATGAGATACGTCCACGAAATTCACCCTATCAAGTTCGATATACAGTCACTTTTGCCATTGAGATATTTGAGATACTGGCTTAAATCCAATATTAAATGACGCAAAAACGTGGCTTGTTATTGCAGAAGGGGGAAAAATTCGTTAATAACAATAATGTGTAAAGGCTGATATTCCCAGACTTGGGAATCGTGGATAGTGAATCGTGGATAGTGAATCGTGAATCGAATCACGAACGACTAACCACTAACCACTAATCACGAACCACTATTAACGACAACTCCCTTCCGAGGAGTTGTTTTTTTCATCAAAAACACCAACGGTATCATCACCAGAAAAACGATGCCGAGCACCCAGAAATTGTCGATAAAGGCAAGCATAGATGCCTGCTGCTTGACAAATCCGTAAATCAGGAACTTGGCCTTTATCGCGGCATAAGCAGCGTTTGTCCCCTGGTGAATCAGCGTTTCTTTTGCCCCCTCGAACATTCTGATATAAATGGGGTTGGTTTCTGTAACGTGGCTTACGAGAATATTCTGATGAAACTGCGAGCGTCTTGCGAGCATTGTTGTAACGAACGAAATACCGGCGCTGCCACCAAGGTTTCTTGCAAGATTGATAAGACCTGAAGCGTAATCCGTCTCTGTTTTTGCAATGTAGTAATAGGCAGCGGTGTTGATGGGTACAAACAAAAATCCCAATCCCGCTGACAGGATGTTTCTCGCCCAGACGGCATCTGAGTAGCTGATTTGCAGGTTGAAATTTGCCATTCT
>CAZIED010000238.1:0-3676 GCA_964538525.1 uncultured Pirellulales bacterium
CAGAGGCAAGGAGCACTATGTTGGTGGGATCGTCATCCGTGCTCAGCCACAGCTCGCTCTGGCCGGCGGAGGAGAGAAAGAACGTGTACTCCCCGGTTACAGGACAATAGAGCCAACCAGAGATTTGTGCGCCGTAGTTGTCGCCAACGCCGTCCACGGTGGAGAACCTGGTCAACGCCTCGCTGCGCGTGGGACTATCCGGATATCTCGGGTCATTCAGTAAATTGACCAGAGTGTGATCACCAGTGACGTTTTCCCAGAAGTCCATCGTCACCGTGCCCATGCCCGGCCGACTGGTGGTGAAGCTCCAGACCTCGCCGGCGTGGGTCGTTTTGGCGTCGATTTCATCCACGCACCAGTAATACGTCTTGTTCAGTTCCAGCATGCCGGTGGCGTATCTGGCCTCCGTCACCTCGCCCTTGTCGGTCCCGCCGGTGCCTGCCTGCACGTCCTTCAGACTGCTGCCGAAGTACACGTGGTGCCGGACTACACCCGCACCAGCCGTCCAAGTCAGTACGGCATTGGGATCAGCAAAAAGGCTGCCGCTCATGGGTTGAGGCTCGGTGGCGGACAGTGAGGCCACCCTGAAACTCCAGACCTCGCCCTTCCACGGGCTGCCAGCCTGGCCCTCAGCGACGCCGTCGATGCGCCAGTAATACGTCGTGTTCGCGGATAGACCCGTCGGATAAGGATTTCCGGCAGAGCCCACCTGGAAGGATGAGCCGGTGGTGTTGCCCAGGAAGATGTCCTTATCCGCTGTGGTCGCATTCGTGACGCGTTCGAGGCTGGTCCCGAGGAAGACATTGGAGGAGGTCGCTAACATTCCCGGTTCCCACTGAAGCTCCACAGCCGTAGTGAGGACAGTGGCCCCATTCGCCGGCACCGGGTGTCGCGCCCCCGTCAGCGGCTTCAACGAGGAAACCACAACAGCGTTCAGAAAGCAGAAGTACTGACCTGGAGGACCTGGGTAGCTGGTCAATGGATTAGGTGTAGCTTCCAGGACGATCTTGCCGGCGCCATCGGCGGTCGCCTGTCCTGTAAAAGCATAGGAGTCTTCAGCCGTGACAGTAGTTCCACCGGTGAAGTTGGTGGTAAGACAATAGTCCCCATTGGCTATCCAGTCCGCGACATGAGTCTCCGCACTGGATTGATCCCAGCTATACATGGTGATTTCGTACGTTTCGTTGGGGTTCAGCCCCGATAACGTTATCCTTAGTCCGCCATTCACGGTGAACCAAAAGTCGCGATAGAGCTGCTCGTAGGGTATGCCGGTTGGGCCGCCGCGCCAGCGCTGCTGGATAGTCTCTCCGGTTACCGTGGGTGCGATCTCAACCTTGATGCCGTCGACGACCGTGCCGCTGTCGGTAACGGTAAACGCAGTGAAGCCGGCCTGAGTCTCGGCGGGGTTATGTCCACGGCCGATATCCAGCTTTAGGATGGGATAGGACTCATTTGCCGTCGTTAGACTGAGACCGCCGCAAATAATGACAAGCATTATAGCTAATAGACCTACAAAATCTCTTTTAATCATAATTCTACCTTCTAAACACTAATGACTGTACGATGTGAAATAAAGTATTAAAATATTTGTCCTGTGCATAATATGCCTCCTTCAAAAAGAAAAAATGAACGTGCTTTGGCCATATACCCAAAACACCGTTGTTTTTTGACAAATAACCGCCTTTTTATATTTCGGCAGCATATAGCCTTCAGTTTAAATTTTATTCATTAAGGAGCTCGGATGCAACCTCATCTTTGGTTAAAAAGTCGTCATTTTGTGCATATCTAATTATACTCTCCCCAATGCATGTACTGGATACTCAATACTCGATGAATATCGAGAATCAAGGATTGTGTATAGATCGCGGTTTTACACTAAACCAAGCACATCAGTCATTGAGTAAAGGCCGGGTTTTTTGCCGATGAGCCATTCCGCAGCTCGTAGAGCACCTAAAGCGAAGGTGTCCCTGCTGTGCGCGGTGTGGCTGAAGGTAATTGTCTCGCCGAGCGTGCCAAAAATACAATCGTGCTTGCCGGTAATGTCACCTGCTCTTACTGCGTGCATGCCGATGTCACCCTTTTGCCGCAGAGCCTCTTTGCCGCTTCTGCCGTGAATAAGAGAATCAGGAAAAGACCTGCCGGTTGCTTTGCAGATATTTTCAGCTAATGTAAGGGCGCTGCCGCTTGGGGCATCTTTTTTGAAGCGATGGTGCTGCTCGATTATCTCGACGTCGTACTCTGGGCCGAGCGTCGCTGCGACCTTGCCAACAAGAGAAAATAAGAGATTCATACCTACGCTCATATTGGTCGCATAAACAATTGCGATTTTCTCTGCGGCTTCCTTGATTTTTCCTCGCCGTATGTCACTTAGGCCGGTTGTGCCTAAAACCAGCGCGATGCTATTTTTTGTGCAGAAGTCAATGGTTCTTTCTGCCGCCTGCGGCTGCGAAAAATCTATCACAACATCAACCCCGCCCAGCGCTGGGCGGGGGTAAGCTTCGCTGACCTTGATATTGATTGGCCCCGTTTGCGCCACTAATCCTGCGTCTTTGCCGATATCGGGATGGCCTTTTACTTCAACTGCTCCGACGATGTCTAATCTGCCTGATTCTATAGCCAGTGACAATATGCGTTTGCCCATTCTGCCTGCTGCACCAACAATAGCAAGTTTCGGCTTCATATATTAAAACTCAAAACTTAGAACTAAAAATTCAAAACTAATGAAGGGTGAAAGACGGGATTTGAACCCGCGACCCTTGGATCCACAGTCCAATGCTCTACCCGCTGAGCTACTTTCACCACCATAATTAGTGAATTAGATGATTAGTTAATTGGTTAATTGGCTGCGTGAAACCAACTAATTCGCTAATTCACTAATCAACTAATTAACTTATTTTACTGCTGCACGGGCTGCTGCCAGCTCTGCTATCGGCACTCTGAACGGCAAACAGCATACATAGTTCATTCCAATGCTACTCTGCGTAGTAGCTACGCTACGTAGCACGAGTCCTGCTGGTAAAGTGATTCTATCATAGGTCCACACCTTCGTCAAGGCTTATAACAGAGCCGAAATCTTACTGTTTAACTAATTTGATGAAGTGCCTTTTGTATATATGATACTGTGGCTCTGCACCTTCGCCGATAATTGCCTGGCTCAGTGTTCAGGGGTCAGAAAACCGATCCCCGAAGGCCGGTCCCTGATCCCTGAATAGGCCGCCGCGATAAGGTGCGCCAACAGAACCTATGCTACTCTGCGTAGTGCCTACTCCGCCGAAACGGCTGCGAAGGCTGGAAGATACGCTACGTAGCACGAGCCACCTCGGCTATTTTGATAACGAAATCGAAGCCGCCAAAGCTTATGATTGAAAGGCCGCCGAACTGTTCGGTGAATTCGCGCACCTGAACTTTCCGAAGTCAAGCAGTTGATAGTATTTAGTGAATAGTATTTCTATTACGTGAAAGCGAAAATTTTGACTTGGTCGTTGATTCTAATTTTGCCAGTTTCAGAACGGAGCTTACAATCCTTCAGTAGTTGCTCTATGCAGCCACGTATTTCTTTGCGAGCAAATCGACCAAAACATTCTCGGATTACGTTTAGGATCACGGTGCCTCGTTCTGTGGGCTGTGAAGCATGCTTTAGTATGATTGGAGGCAGCTTTTCAATATCAGGGACTAG
>CAZIED010000239.1:0-3661 GCA_964538525.1 uncultured Pirellulales bacterium
TCAAGAACCCGTGTTGAGGTTGTGCCGACGGGGATGATTCGGCCACCTTTATTTTTCGCTTCGTTTATCAGCCAAGCGTTTTCTTCGTCAATGCTGAATTGCTCTTTATGGATTCGAAAATCCTCGATATTTTCTGTCGTTATTGGCTTAAATGTGCCGACACCGATGTGCAGTGTCAGATATGCAAAGTAGATGCCTGCCTGTTTTAGCTGTTCAATTAGTTGGTTAGTAAAATGCAGCCCGGCTGTCGGCGCAGCAACGGCTCCGGGTTTTCTGGCATAAACTGTTTGATACCGCTGTTTGTCTATTGCTGCAATCTTGGGGTCATCGTTGCGTTTAATGTATGGCGGCAGGGGGGGGAAACCTATCTCGCTTAGAATGGTTTTGCTGTCTGCATTTTTTTCTATTTTCAGTGTGCATGTGCCGTCGGCTTTCTTATCGAGCAATTCTGCTTTGCAAAAATCGACCTTTGTTTTGTTCTTTAGATAGATGCGCTCGCCGGTCTTTATTTTGTGGGCGGATTTGATCATAACCTGCCAGATGCCGGGTTTACTTTCGGTCAGAAATAATCCTTCGAGTTTTGCACCACTATCGCGTCTTGTAAAGAAACGAGCCGGCAGGACTTTTGTATCGTTCAGAACGAGGCAATCGCCGGCCTGCAGGAAATCGCCGAGCCTGTTGAATTGGCTGTCGATGAGCTCACCACTATTGCGTTTTAGCAAAAGCAGCCGTGAGCCGCTTCGCAGAGGCAAAGGCTGCTGGGCAATCAACTCTTGCGGCAGGTCGTAATTTAATATTTCAGTCTTCATAGCTAAAAATTATCAGACCATCGGTAGAATGACAAAAAAATTTTAGTCCATAATAAGTCAAAAAATCAATATGTGAATTTTTAAAAGATTTTTCTCAAATTTAGAGACGATACCGTTAATGCCGAGGTGTCGTGGGTAGAACTGATACAATTTATGGCGTTGGTTGTCTTGAGGTAAGAGTTATGTCCTCGAGCGAATATTTTGAGCAGGCGGCAATGACAATCGTTGCGTTGGGGCGGGACGAGCTTAAACAACGAATCAAAAACTTCAGCGGGCGATTCAAACTTGATTTTACCGATGATTACCTTAACGGCCTCACTATTGACAGGTTAAGACATATCCTCCTGGCGGCATTGGTAACCAATAAATCACACAATTAAAGGGCTTTTTTTCGGCTTGAAAATTTCAAGGCCTCTATTTTGCGAGGCGTTGTTGTGCTAATAACGTGGTGTGTACCCCAATCGGCCCCAAACAGCTTTTTGTATCTTGTGCAAATCCTCGAAGTCGTCAGGTGATTCAGGTATCATTCGATGCAGTGGGTTCGCCAATTTGCCATCGGCAAGAGTCTTCTTACCTTTCCACTTCCAGTAATCAGAGTGCCCATCTGCAAAAGAGACGTTTGTTCCATCGCCGTGTCGGACGTGAGGTGGATCCCACCATTCCTCAACAAGGTAATTAACAGCATAACTGTCGGGAGTTACCCGGCCTTCATCAAGAAAAACCATTCTATAGGCTGGTGCCGGCACGCTAATCTCCGTCCTTTTCTTAACCCACAGCACGGTTGGGCCTACTTTCGCCCCCCCATAGCCGCTACTACTATATGTGCCGTCCCTGCGAAGACCGTTCATAGAATCGACAATGGAGTATGTCCGCATCTCTCCGCGAATACCAGTAGGACAACGGTAAAGCCTGACATTATTAGCGTATCGATATAGCGCTCCGGCTCTGATAGCCGATAGCTGTGTTTCCTTGGATAATTTCTCTCCCTGCATATAATTAGGGGCAACATCATCGCCTGTCCACCAAAGCTCGCCCTGATGCGAACCGCTCGTGGGTACAAGCGCCTTGCCTTTTACGCCGGAATACGCTTCACCGTTGACGATCTTCTCATCATTTTCATCTGCATACATGCTCCATGCCAGCTGTAATTGCCTCAGATTGCCAAGACAAACTGCACGTCTGCCCTGTTCCCTTGCTCTATTTAGTGTTGGCATTAATATTGCCATTAATATTGCAATAATAGCGATTACCACCAAAAGTTCTATTAATGTAAAGCCTATTCGTTTATACATAATCATATCTCCTTCTCCGTCTTTTCTCGGCCTTACTCTACGAAATCTTTTTATATATTTATATATTATACACTGCAATTTCCAAAAAACAAATAATTAAGTGGCTGGTTTTAAAAGATGATGAAACGAGCTGCTTAAGACACTATTCAGCCGTCAGACCGGTCACCCCGATGGTTCATACATCAGTTCGTAAGGCCGGCGATTGCAGCGCCGATAAGAGTTGCATTATCCACATTTATAATCTCGTAAAAAATGTTTTTCTTTTCTACAAGGTATTGTCTTAGATAGTATTCTGCTCTTTGTCTAAGGGACGTAAGGTGATAAAAAGTTGTCCCCTCGGCTACGATGCAGATGGGTCGGGTCGGGTTTTTGCCTTTGCCGCATTTAATCGCTATGCTTGAAAGATTTATCGCGGTAAGCTTTGCGGCTCGTTCAATCAGCCTGTCGATAAGCCAGTAGAGTGTGATACAATCTTTCTCGTCTGCATCTTTTATTGCCTGTGAGAGGGAGCTGCTGCTTATCCGGGGATTGGACATAAAGTCGCTTACCTGTTTCGTGCTGAGGCTGGTTATTGCCGAGAGCTTCTCGGCTGTAGCGGTACGGAAAAGCTTATCTTTCACAGCTGATTGGATTGTCCAAAGGCAAATCGGGCCCAAATATGCCCCGGATATCATTTTCTCGAATATATTTATTCCAGGATTAACTAAGGATTTATCGAATTTCTTATCGAGTATTCCACGCGGGGCCTTGCCGAACGCGCCGGACTCAATATTTATTATTTGGCTTCTTGCCGGGTCCAGGTCTTTTTTCTTTGTAATGTTTTTATTTTGCTCGATATAGCTGCAATTTGTTCCTGTTCCGAGGATAAAGCCTATGAAGCTATCGAACGTTCGCCCGCCTGAGCCGGCTCTTCCAGCCAGAAGCGTAGCAACGGTATCGTTGAGCAAGACTATCTGTTTTTTGTTACCGAGTCCTGCCTCTTTTATGGCAAGGTTGAGATTCTCACCTATCATCTGTCCCTCAACCTGCGGTGCCTGAATCTCTTTAGAGAAAAATAGCAGCCGTCCATCTTTATTCGGAAACATTTCAGCCGGATACGAGAAGCAGAATCCAATGTGCTCACTTTTGCAAGCTGCTTTTTTGATGTAACCGGCTATGGTGCTGAAGAATTCTTTTTTGCCGACTTTGCCGGCTAGTCCCGGCATCTGAAATAGTTTGAAATCGCTGATAGTGGTTTTGCCGGTATCTTCGAAAACAACCTTTGCCACGCGAAAGTTTGTGCCGCCGGCGTCCAGAACGATGACGGGTTTATTCTTTGGAATCTGGCGTTCGGTTTCTATGTAGGTCGGCAGCATCGCAAGTGAGCTTTTCCTGCCGACAAGGCCTTTTTGCATCTCGTCAAGAAAAAGGCGACAAGTCAGGTCAATATTAATGTCAGCAGGATCCATGCCGTATTTCTTGAGGAAATCCTTAACCTTGCTTTTTATCTGTTTCATAAAGAAATCAAAAAAATTGATGAATAGGGTTCTGGGGTCAGGTGTCGGGGGTCAGTAAAAACCT
>CAZIED010000240.1:0-3650 GCA_964538525.1 uncultured Pirellulales bacterium
CTGTATGAGGCGCCAGGTGTTATGGTAGTTGTTCCCCGAGATGAGATTGAGGCCTACGGAGACAGGGACCTGCACCAGCTTCTGCAACGCCAGCCCAGCGTCTATACACGGGATGTTTTCTGTTACACTGACAATTTAGCGTGCTTCAGGGGTGATATGTCAACTTGTGCCGAGACGCACACTTTGATACTCTTTAACGGTCGGCCAATCCGTGAAAGCGCCCAGGGACTAAACGTCAATATGTATAAGACGTTTCCACTGTCGATTCTAGAAAGTGTCGAAATGATTCGCGGACCCGGTTCGGTCCTTTACGGTTCCAACGCCTTTACAGGTGTGGTCAATCTAAAGACCCGTGTTCCAGACCAGAACGAAATCTCGGTTTCATCAATGGCGGGCAGTTACGATTACTATTCAACGGATGTTACAGCCAGCGGAAAGAACGGTGAACTCGGGTATACTACCGCCTTTCAAGTAGTTGGGCAGCAGGGATACCCTTATCGTATGACTGATGGGGCGGGTGTTTTCGGCGAGGACGACAGACAATACAAAAGCTATTCAACAGTGGCGCATCTGGATTATGGAAACTTCACTTTTGATAGCTTCTGGTCGGATTACGATGCGTTCGCAATGGGAGTTTTGCCTTTCTGGTCTAATCCGCACCACACATTCCGCAACAAAAAGCTGTTCCTGAACACGGGCTATCAAATTCCTGTGCACGACCGGGTAAGTTTAGAACTGAACGCCACTTACAATTTGCAGGAAAACTGCCTTTCCGGCGCCGGTCCAATTATCGGGACTAATACATCGGATTTACTTGGTGAGGCGACCCTTTTCGCCAATCCGTTGGACAATATGAATATCGTCCTCGGGTACCTGCAGGAGCAGCGCTCAAGCTACCACCCGGATGACGATAAATATCAATCCATTCCCTCATACCGTCATGAGCCTAAGGGCTTTTATGCTCAGGGTGATTACAAGTTCGACAAGTATCTAAAGCTCATCGCCGGCACACAATGGAACAAGTCAAGCTACGGCCTTGACGACTGGATATCCCGCTTTGGTCTAATCATAACTCCATATGATAATTGGGGTGTAAAATTGCTTCGAGGCGAGGCGTTTCGTGCCCCCGTAACACTGGAAACGGACCTGTATGACCCTACGGGTCTCATAGGTAACAAGGACCTCGAGCCCGAGAAGATAACGACATACGACGCACAACTGTTTTATCACGACAAGAAAACATACGCCGCCGCTACATATTTCCAAAGCAAAATCGAGAAGCTCATTATATATGATACGAGTATTTTTCCATTCTCATATATGAACGGGGGCGTCCAGAGGTTCTGGGGTATTGAGTTAGAGGGCAAGTATTTCTTTACGCCGAAATGGCACATCCTCGGCTCATATTTACACCAGGAAAATGAGGCCGATGCAGGTCTCAATCCCACCGTAGTGCCGGACAATATGGTTAAATTTGGCACCGCCTATACATGGGATTGGGGCACGGCCTCGCTGTTCTACACTCTCTTTGGTGAACCGCCGCATATCAATTCAGCGCTCGTAGTTAATCCAAAACCCGAATCATTAAACCTTCTTAATCTGAACGTGGACCTCGATATTTCAAAGAATATGGGGCTTGCAAAAGGGCAATCCATATTAACACTGCGGGTTGAGAATCTTCTTGACGAAGAAATTTATCTTCCGACATTTAGCTATTTCGGCATTCCGAACTCTTTTCCCTTTGGTCCAGGCAGGACGTTCTTTGCCGGGATGCAATTAAAATTCTGATTTTTGGACAGAATAGTGAAAATTAAGACTTATATATTATTTACAGTTTTGCTTGTAGGGTCACCAGCTCTGGCTGATCCAACTGCCAGCCGTGAGTACCAGGTTAAGGCTGCATTCTTATACAACTTTATTCAGTTTGTGGACTGGCCGAAAGAAAAAATGGGTGACGGCAATGAGCCGATAATTATCGGCGTCATCGGCAATGACCCATTTGGTGACGCTTTTGAGCCTATTAAGGATAAAAAGGTTAAAGGAAAGAACGTTGTAATAGAACGCTTCAAGGGGCTTGAAGAATTGAAAGAATCGGGCGAGAAAGACAAATCTCAGCTGCATCCGCAAATCGAGGCTATTAAAAGATGTCACGTGTTATTTATTTCTTCTTCAGAGAAAAAATGGCTCAGAGAAATTATAGATACCGTTGAAGACAATGGCGTCCTGACAGTTGCAGACATGGAAGGTTTTCTCGAAGCCGGCGGGATCATCAATTTCATTGTGGAGGAAAAAAAGGTCAACTTTGATGTCAGCATCACCGCTGCCGAAAAGGCTAAGCTTAAAATCAGCTCCAAGCTTTTACGGCTGGCAAAAAGAGTAATTAAGGAAGAAACAAAAGAAAAAAATGAAGATAAGTAAAAGTAGGGTGGATGAGCATAGCAGTATCGAGGAATAAATATGTCTGTCATTAAAAGTATGACAATAAAACATAAGCTAATGTCGGTTATCATGGTTACATGTATGGCGGCATTGCTTTTGGCCGGGTCGGCGTTTATTGCTTGGGAATGGGTCATCCTTCGTCAAAATATGGCACTGAATCTCTCAACCCAGGCGGAGATGGTAGGGGACAACTGTAAAGCCTCTCTGACTTTCGACAATACCAATGATGCAAAAGAGACGTTGAACGCTCTTCGTGCGGAATCTTCCATTGTATTTGGTGGTGTCTATAACAGCAAAGGTGAGCTTTTTGCAGATTATTATCATCAAGGCACAGACGTAAAGGTTCGGCCATCTGAGATTCAAAAAAGCGGTTATATCTTTGGCAATGGCTTCCTCACAGTATTTAGACCTGTGTCTCTCGATGGCGAAGTAATTGGGACGATATGTCTACGGTCAGATTTGCATCCTATGTACACGATGCTCATACGCAACATCAGAATAATCACTATTGTTTTGTCACTTGCCTGTTTCATTGCTTATATTGTCTCATTAAAGCTACAAAATGTAATCTCAGTACCAATCTTAAGTCTGGCTGAAAGTGCAAAAAGAATAGGAGAAGGGGAGCTTAATCACAGAGTAGAGATCCAATCCGAGGATGAAGTAGGGCACCTTGCCCACTCTTTTAACAAAATGGCGGAAAATTTGAAAGCTCTGATGCAAAGAGAAAGGGAGCTTGCAGTTCAAGCAATGGCAGCGGAGATCGAGCGTAGAAGGGCTGCCGAACTGGAGAAGGCATATAAAGAATTGGAGAGTGCCAATAAGGAATTAAATGATTTTGCATATATAGTCTCGCATGATTTGAAGGCTCCGCTACGAGGGATTAATACGCTGGTCAAGTGGATATCGGCTGATTATGCGGACAAATTTGACCAGGAAGGTAAAGAGCAGATGGATTTGCTTTCGAACCGAGTTGACCGAATGCACAACCTGATCGATGGAATATTACAGTATTCACGCATCGGACGTGTCAAGGAAGAAAGGGTTAGGGTGAATCTTGATGAGCTTGTGCCGAGTATTATTGACCTGATTGCTCCTCCTGAAAATTTCAATATCACGATTGAGAATGAATTACCTGTGGTTGAGTGCGAGAGGATAAGGATTACACAGGTTTTTCAGAATTTGTTGAGCAATGCGGTCAAGTATATGGATAA
>CAZIED010000241.1:0-3646 GCA_964538525.1 uncultured Pirellulales bacterium
GGCGAGTCGAGACACGAAGCGAAGCGAAGAGCCCCGAAGGGAAATCTGCTTTTGAATAGATTTCTCCACTTCGCCCCCGTTTCTGTCTTCGACAGAAGACACGGGGGCTTCGGTCGAAATGACAGTGAGTCTTTTCTCAAGCGAATTGAATATAGAAGTTCATTTAGGATAGGTTCAATGGTTAAAAATAAATCTGAAAAAGTAGTTTTGGCGTATAGCGGGGGGTTGGATACGAGCGTTATTCTGCCGTGGCTCAAAGAGACCTACGGCTATGAAATGATAGCATTTGCAGCCGATTTGGGACAGGGTGATGAGCTTTCCGGCATCAAACGTAAGGCCCTTGCCAGCGGGGCGGTCAAGTGCATCGTAAAAGACCTGCGGAAAGAATTTGTCGAAGATTACCTCTGGCCGCTGCTTAAATCTGGCGCTGTTTACGAGAAAGGGTACCTGCTCGGTACAAGTATTGCTCGGCCTCTTATCGCCAAGCATCAGGTCGATGTCGCCCACGCTGAGGGTGCGACAGGAGTTGCCCATGGTGCAACCGGCAAAGGCAACGACCAGGTCCGCTTTGAATTAACCTATATGGCTCTTGATCCGATGCTGAAGATTATTTCGCCGTGGAAAGACCCAAAGTTCACGCTTACTTCCCGTGAGGCAGCGGTGGATTACGCCAAAAAGCGCAAGATTCCGATCGAGCAGAGCAAAAAGAAGATATACA
This sequence comes from uncultured Pirellulales bacterium, assembly GCA_964538525.1. GTDB lineage: Bacteria > Planctomycetota > Phycisphaerae > Sedimentisphaerales > Anaerobacaceae > CAZIED01. The sequence continues at coordinate 719 of CAZIED010000241.1, forward strand.
GCCGCGACCGCAACCTCTGGCATATTAGCCACGAAGGGGCGGATCTGGAAGACCCTGCAAATGAGCCGAAGGATGATTTATTTGTTATCTCTATGCCTGTAGTAAAAACTCCAAACAGGCCGGATTACGTTGAAATCGGTTTTGAGAAAGGCGTGCCGGTAAAACTCAATGGCAGGCAAATAAGCGGTGTAAAGCTGATTGAGACCTTGAACGAGTTTGGCGGCAAACACGGTGTTGGTCAGGTTGATATTGTCGAAAACCGTCTTGTCGGCATAAAATCTCGCGGCGTCTATGAGACGCCAGGCGGCACAATTCTCGTTACGGCTCATGATGCCTTGGAGAGCTTGACACTCGATAGAGAAACTATGCACTACAAACAACAGATTGCGTTGAAATATGCTGAATTGGTTTATTATGGCTTGTGGTTTAGCCAGTTGCGGGAGGCTATCGACGCATTTATTGATGTCACTCAGCGGCCAGTCAGCGGCTCAGTGCGAGTCAAGCTCTTTAAGGGCCGATGCACACCGGCTGGGGTGACAAGCCCAAACAGCTTATATCGTACGGATTTAGCGAGCTTTAAGATGGGAGCCGAGTATAATCCCGCTGATGCGACCGGCTTTATCCGTTTGTTTGGTTTACCGATGAGAGTTGCAGCAGCGGTTAAAATGAAAACTAAGAGTGTTAAGTGAACAAAAGTGACTAAAGTGAGCTAAAGTAAAAAGTTATAATTTTAGGCAATTTAGTCACTCCTCACTTTAGGCACTTTAATCAGGGATGTCTCTGTGGCAGTACCGGATTGGATTTGGTTTGTTTTTCTTTTCGCATTCGGTTGTTGCGTAGGTAGCTTCTTAAACGTTGTTATTTATCGCTTACCCCGTGAAAAATCTATAGTGAAACCGCCTTCAGCATGTCCCACCTGCGGCAAACATATTCGTTTCTACGATAACATACCACTGATTTCTTGGTTGCTTTTAGGAGCCAAGTGTCGATTTTGTAAAGCCTCCATATCGCCGCGTTATTTTATTATTGAGTTTTTTACGGGGCTGCTTTTCATCAGCCTTTTCATTTTGTATTTTCGTACCGGTTTGCGAGTCGGTTTGGGTTCATTTTGTAGTGGCGGCTGGTTTATCTATCTTATTTCTATAATCTTGTTGGCGGCCTTTACCGCTGCTTCCGCAATAGACCTGGAGCTGTGGATTATCCCGCTTTCTATTTGCTGGTTCGTTACCGTTGTGGGATTTATCGGTTCGGCAGTTGGGGGATATATAATTAATCCTCCTTCCTCAATTCGTGCATACATGCTCTTGCCAAGCGCATCAACCAGAACCGGCTCACTTGCGGTCGGAGCCTTGATAGGATTGGCGGTTTCTTGGATTCTTTTGGTAATCGGCTTAATTAAAAGAAGTTACGAACCGTGTAATGCGGCTTGTGATTCTAACCACGAATCACCATCCACGAATCACGAACCACGAATCAATCATCGTTTGGAGGCTTGTAAGGAGATAGTTTTTTTATTGCCGATCGTTATTTGCTCGGCGGCTGCTTTTTGGGTTATATGCCAATCCGTAGAATTATATAAATGGTGGTCTATTTTTTCGCAACGTCCCGTAATTTCAGGCTTTTTAGGCAGTTTATGGGGTTATTTTGTGGGCTGTGGGATTGTCTGGGCGACTCGTATTATTGGCACTCTGGCCTTTGGAAAAGAGGCGATGGGGCTTGGTGATGTACATTTAATGGGGGCGGCGGGAGCGGTTATCGGGCCGGTTTTCGTAGTCATCGCGTTTTTTATCGCACCATTTTTTGGATTAGCATGGGCAGTCTTTCAAATGTTTTTTAGAAAAACTCGACAAATTCCTTATGGTCCCTTCTTGTCATTAGCCGTATTTGTTGTTATGATTTTTCACGACTGGATTCTTAATTACTTGGGATTTATAATTGAACGTTAGGACGATAAAAAATATAGGTGTTCGATTCTTAAGGAGATACAGGATGCGAACTATTAACATGAAAACCATCACGTTGTTAGCCTGTCTGATTTCAATTACTTTTTTGTATGGTTGCACCGACTGGCAGAAAAAGTACGAATACCTGAATGTGGAGAATGAGAACCTGAAAGGCAGGTACGAAAGCCTGCAATCTGAAAAAGACCAGCTTGCACAACGGCTTTCGCAAGACCAGCAAACCATACAGGAGCTGCAAAAACAGATTACCGAAAAAAAGAAAAGTCCTGCTGAAGCTACTGGCTTTGGAGAGGGTTACGATGTCTCCTTTAACGCAGCCGAGGGAACGATTACCGTGACACTTCCGGATACGATATTGTTCGATCCTGGAAAAGCTGTGCTCAAACAGGCAACAATTAAGGAGCTTGACCACATTTTGTCGGTGTTGAAAAGCAAGTACCCTGGAAGACAAATCAGCGTTATCGGTCATACCGATTCGGACCCCATAAAAAAGACCAAGGATTTGTGGAAAGACAACTGGGAGCTTTCTGCTGAACGATCGCTTACCGTCGTCAGGTACATGGTTCAGCGGGGCATTCAGCAGGACCGGATTCGAGCAATCGGCTGTGGAGAAGCCAGACCCATTGCTTCAAATGCTAATGCTGTGGGCAAAGCAAAGAACCGCAGAGTCGAAATCGTCGTGCACATGAAGTGATAGGAGTTTCGACTTGTAGTTCACTGAAGGCTATTTCCTTTAATAAAGGTTGTGGTCTTGATTTTGCCGTTTTTATCGATGCAGACAGTGACAAGTCCATCGGAAGCTGTATAAAATGACTTGGTATTTTCACTCTTGATGGTAAGTGTCTTTGTTTCGGACTTTATTCTCTCGAGCTGGCTTTGGCCGCAACTGCATATCAAAGTATCCGCGTTGAGACTTTTTAGAAAATTCTCTGCCGTCGATGCGGCAGAACCGTGATGAGGGACAACC
>CAZIED010000242.1:0-3641 GCA_964538525.1 uncultured Pirellulales bacterium
CGCCCGTTACGGTGGCCCTACGGCGGACCATGACTGGTCACACGCGACCTTCGGTGCATCTACAGACATCGCTATAGGAGCTCTGATATTTTAGACCCGCTGTCTATTATCAGATATCAATGGATAAATCCGTCAACGATGAAAATGAGCTTGTTACGAGTTTAGGCCTGTCGTATAGATTCTAAGAAGAGCAGGTAATTTTTCTCATGCCAAAAAGGCCGGCTAAAGAATCTAAAATAGGTCTTTTATTTAAGTTAATTTGGATAAGAAAAGGTTATTCGGCAAACCTTATTTATTTTACTATGTAAAAAAGTCAGGATTTTTTTTTTTTTTGCTTGTTTAGCGTAATCTCTATTAATATATTCTTGTTTTAAAAGAAACGTCAGAAACGGTTTATTTGGATAAATGTGGATTGAGGGGGAGGCATGATTATTGTAGAATGTTTGTGTGAATAAACATTTTGAACTTGGATGTTTTGTAAGATGATGAAGTTTTTTTGGAAAGGAAATGATTATGGAGAAGAAATTGTTAGTAGTGCTTATGGTAGTGGGTCTGTGCAGCACGGTTGCTTTAGCATTAGACCCAATGGGGCCGCCAACAGCCGGGCTGAAACAGGGGCAGGCCAATGGCGGCCTTGAGTATTCGTACAGCGATATGGACCTCAAATTGAAGGGAGGTAAGGAAAGCGGTTCCTATTGGTCCAAAGAAGGTGATACCGTTTATTCTGGCTCTGGCGCAGTGAAATACCGCGATAAGATATTAAATGCCAGAATGAATAAGATATATGCCAACCTCGGATATGGTATTATGGACAACTGGGAGGCGTTTATACGTTTAGGTGGGGCAAATGGCAACTTTGACTACAAGCTGCAATATGCCGCCGATTACCGCAGCGTAATGGATGAAGATTGGGCAGATCCGAATGCGATATCTAAACAGACTTATGATTTAGGTTATACCTTTGCCTATGGTTTTGGCACCAAAGTAACATTCTTTGAACAACCTGACCTAAAGTGGGGAGGTCTGTTCCAAATGAGCTGGGCAAATTGGGATATCGAACAAAATAGCAAAGATTCCTACCTTGGGCATCTTGGGGAGGTTAACACTCACTCCGAGGAAATTAGCCTCAGCGAAATCCAACTTGCAATAGGGCCCACCTGGACACCTTCACAGGGATTTTCAGTTTATGGAGGTCCATTCCTTCACTTTGTTTATGGTGACGTAAAAAGTAAGGGAAATGATTATGAATATGATGATGAAAGTGGGGCTCTTACCGATTCCGAAACTTGGAAGGGGTCCTTCGATATCCGGGAGAAAAGCTGTTTTGGCGGTTATGTCGGCGCAGTAGCTGACGTAGGCGAAAAAGCTTCACTGTTTGGCGAAGTCCAGTTTACCGGCGATGCCTGGGCCTTAGGTGCTGGTCTCGGCTGGAAATTCTAAGCACGATTGTGCGCTTTAGTGACGCAGTTTTTTATTTCACCGAAAAAAAAGGCCGGTTCGCTCGAATCGGCCTTTTCGTTTTACCAGTATTACACCAGATTTCTTCTGATGACAACCGCCGCTGAAATTTTACGCTGCACATTGCCTGCCTGGACAGTCATGGAGATTTGAACGCTCTTACAATCTTTGAGGTCGGTTGTAAGGGTTTTACTAAAACTCATCGAAGTAACATTTTCGCACAGAACGTATTCGTGGTGATCGCTATTAGTTATCAGGTAAAGCTTATTATTCGCACTTCTATACTCGTAAGTTATAGGCTCGTTGCCATCGGCATCAGCAGTAAAAAAACTACATTGGTTAGGTTGGGCATTTGGTACCGGTGTCGGGTGGAAATTCTAAGCACGACCGCATTGTCTGATGATGGCTCGTACTTCGCAGCGAAGCGCTGCTTCGCAGAGTAGTACAGGATTTTATCTGCATGATAAAAAAGGCCGGCTAAAGAATCTAAAATAGGTCTTTTATTTAAGTTAATTTGGATAAGAAAAGGTTATTCGGCAAACCTTATTTATTTTACTATGTAAAAAAGTCAGGAATTTTTTTTTTGCTTGTTTAGCGTAATCTCTATTAATATACTCACGTTTTTGAAAAAGTTTTATAAATGGATTAGTTAGATATATGCCGATATATATAAGGGGTATGTTTGTTGTTAAGCGATTTATGCGAATAAACATTTTGAATATGGATGTTTTGTAAGATGATGAAGTTTTTTTGGAAAGGAGATCGTTATGAATAAAAAACTTTCGTTGTTAGCTGTTGTGCTTGTTGTGGTCGCCTTGACCGGCTCAGCAGCTATGGCCTTGGCTCCTATGGGAACACCGACGGCCGGCCTCAAGCAAGATCAGTTCCGGGCCGGCGTTGATTATTCCTATAGCAAAATGGACATTGAGGGTTCGGGAGATGATGACTATACGATCAAGGATTTTACCTCTAATGGAATCTGGGCCAATCTGGGTTATGGTATAGCCGACAGCTTGGAGGGGTTCGTCCGTCTGGGTGCTGCCAACGGCGATTTCGACGAAACCGATGATAGCGATGATATCGGCTACAGTGGTAATTACCAGTTTTCGTGGGGCTTTGGAACAAAGTTGACTTTTTGGCAGCAGCAGGAAAAACTGGATTGGGGCACTCTGTTCCAAATAAATTTTCTAAACACCGAAGATGATGTTATTACCGGTGAAGTAGAAAAAAGCACAGTCAAGATTAAATCCTATGAAATCCAAGTCGCGGTAGGGCCAACTTGGAAGGCCAGTGACAATCTCTCGATTTATGGTGGTCCATTTGTACACTTTTTGAGAGGAGAAGTCGATTTTGAGGGAGGTGACTCAGATGATTTGAAAGAAAAATCTGAGTTTGGCGGTTACGTTGGTACCCAAGCTGACCTGACCGAAAGTACCTTGCTGTTTGGTGAATTCCAGTATACCGGCGACGGTTGGGCATTTGGTACCGGTGTCGGGTGGAAATTCTAAGCACGACCGCATTGTCTGATGATGGCTCGTACTTCGCAGCGAAGCGCTGCTTCGCAGAGTAGTACAGGATTTTATCTGCATGATAAAAAAGGCCGGTTCGCTCGAATCGGCCTTTTCGTTTTAAGGGTGTTACATCAAATTTCTTCTGATGACAACCGCCGCTGATATTGTACGCTGCACATTGCCTGCCTGGACAGTCATGGAGATTTGAACGCTCTTACAATCGCCCTTTCCGTCAGGGGTCTTTGTGAAGGTGGCTGCCTTTACATTATCGCAGAGCACATATTTGTTCCCATTGCTATTGTCGATCAGAAGCAACTTGTTCGGGTAATCAAGGTCACTCGCATCACGAAACTCGTAGGTGAAGTTCTGTCCCGTGGGGGTATAGAAATTACACTGGTAAGGGGGAGCATCTGGATCAACTGCAATGAAGACATCGTTAATATCGCATCCGGCTGTGCGAAGCTGGCTTGTTATTCGAAGTAATGCCTGACGAGCATTGTTGATTGTTTTAAAGATGTTTTCGTTTTCCTGGTAATTTATTATAGAGGCATTAAGGGCCACCGCTACTGCGGCGAGCAGTATGCCCGTAATGGCCATAACAATCAATAGCTCTGCGATGGTGAATCCACGACATTGACGATGGACGATGGATGATGGACGATGGACGACGTC
>CAZIED010000243.1:0-3638 GCA_964538525.1 uncultured Pirellulales bacterium
AATTTAAGGGAAAAATTGCATAGGTAAAAAATAAAATTGACTTCCAGAAATATAGAGGTATAAGAAATTAGGTAACTTATTATGAAAGAGAAAAATAAATTCTCAATAGAAAAAGACCGTCTTATAATTGCCTTAACCGGGTCTGTCGGCAGTGGCTCTTCTTGGGTCGCTAAATTCTTGGGCAAAGAAGAAAAGTTCAGAGTTTTTTCCATAAGGAAAGAAATTTTAGAAACAGAAGCCGGAAAAAGGAAGATAAATTTAGCTAGAGTCAAAAAAGTTAAAAAGAGAAGAAAACTTCAAGATATTGGGAATAAGTTACGCAAGGAAGATATTAAACTTGGAAATTCTGGTGGAATTATAATAAGAAAGGCAATTACCATCCTTGAGCGAGAAAAATGCAAAAACCCTATTGTTATTAACAATATAAAGAATCCCTTAGAAGTTGAGGAACTCAAGAAGTATTCAAACGCGTATCTAATTGCAATAGACACGTCTCGTCCGATACGTTGGGAAAGAATTAAGGAGGAACAATACGACAATGATTACGCTCAGTTCTTAAAGGACGATGATAGAGATCAAGATGAAGGACTAAAACTGAGGATAAAGGATAAGGATAAAGAGGAGAAGATATATTACTATGGTCAGCAAGTCCAGAAATGTGTTGATTTGGCAGATATAGTAATCGATAACGATATGGATTTTCGTGATTCGCAAGAGAAAGAAGATGAGTTCAAGAAGAAAATAAAACAACACTTAGCGGTCATCCGTAAACCGGGATATCGAAATCCCAATAATATGGAACTTTTAATGAATAATGCTTATTGCACCAGTCTACAGTCACGCTGTCTAAAAAGACAAGTGGGTGCAATTATAATCAAAGAAGAAACGGAAGAGGTCTCATCCATAAATGAAAGCGGATATAAATTGGGAGGCTACTACTTGATTTCTGCCGGTTGTAATAATGTACCTGAAGGGCAATCTGACTGCTCGAAGAAATATAAAACATGTTATAGAGATAAAAAGAAAAGAGAGGTCTTTGAGAAAATTAGGCACTGTCCCAACTGTGGTGGAAAACTAAGAGAAGGAAAATGTTCAAACAAGGAATGCAACTATTCAAAAACAAAATCCGATGTAAGAGAAAAATTCCTTTTGGGAAAAGCCTTAGACCTGTGTAGATCACTGCATGCAGAAGAAAATGCGATATTGCAAATTTCTAGTTTAGGTGGATTTCCATTGAAAGGTACTACACTTTACACCACTACTTTTCCATGTTTATTATGCACGAAGAAGATTATAGCAAATGGAATCAAAGAAGTTGTTTATGTCGAACCGTATCCTGTAGAAGAGGCTAAACAGATGATGGAGTCGGCTGGAGTCACGCTTACTAAGTTCGAAGGAGTTAAAGCTCAGGCTTTTTATAAACTATTCAAGGATTACCACTAAACCTAACTACCAATTTGCTGTTGGATTTAAGAAGTAAAACACAATTATACTATAAGGAGGTTAGAAATGGCAGATTACACAAGACCAGAAACGTGCCCGCAGTGTGGTAGCATATTTGTAGACTGGGATAGATATCATAAAGTTTATCGTTGCCTAGTAAAAAGTTGTGGATGGACAGGCGAGCATAGAAATGCACATTTAAAAAACTCTCCAACTAAAACGCAGATTTCTGTAAGCCCCGCTAATAGTGGGCGCTTAAATCGACGGTTTCAGTCAGCCTGAAAAAAGCATCTAAAACTGTGGCTAAAACTATTACAAGAAGTTCAAAATGATAATCCCATAGCCGGTAAATCTCACGAGGGTATGTGGTTCACTCTATGGTCTTGTCTTTTATTTTATAGGCCGAGAAACACAATCGCCAGGCCGCAAAGAAATATGGTCGCACCGGCTATGACGTGGGCAAATCGCTGGGCACCGGCCAACGGAATGAAATTCACCCCTGCTCTGGACAGAAGTACCAAGCTCAGCATTGTAGCAATCGTAACTGTGCCAAACACAGACGTTACTATTATCAGGCCAAAAAGACTGTTCTTAGCAGCCGGGTACATCACAAGAGGAATCAAAGGTTCGCAAGGGCCGAAAACAAAGATGGCAAATAGGACCCATGGTGTAATATTAATTGTGGTTTCATCCCTGTCCCATCGACCTTGCTCAGGGCGGGCCTGAGCAGAGTCGAAGGAATTGTGAATGTGGGAGTGTTCATCGTAATGTTTGTGGCTATGGCTATGCGTATCAATGCCAAAGTGAGTGTGGTGATGCGAATGGGGCTGGTTTCGATAAGCCCGGCGTAATCCCCAAGCTAAATATGCCATGCCGAAGGCGATAAGCAGCCAGGCAGCGATATTGCCGCGAAAAGATTCTATAATCTCCAACTTTTTGACCGCCATGCCCAGTGCCACGCCTATAAGGCCCAGCACAACAGAGCTTCCTATGTGACCAAATCCGCATAATATGGTTACTACTGTGGTCTTAACTGTGGACCATTTTCTCGCCCACGAAATCATAATAAAGGGAACGTAGTGGTCGGGGCCGAAAAGTGTATGAAAAAAGCCTATCGAAGCAGCGGTAATAGCCAAAGCACTTAATTCCACTGTCATACTTAATTCTCCAAAAAGTTCCGTCGCCGTGCCAACGACGGCTAAACTAAGTATCTTTATTTTACAGGAGCAACGCAGTAAATGTAAATAAGAGGCTCGGTGCCGGTATTCTTCATATCATGGGTCGTATGCGGCGGAATGTATATGATTTTCCCCTCGCCAATCTCATAGGCTTTTTGCTCTTTGCCAATCAAGGCTGTCCCTTTACCCGAAAGAAAAACAAGTGTTTCCTCATGTGCTTTGGTGCTGTGCTGGCCACAACTCTGGCCAGGCAGCAAATATACCCTACCCGAACGCATACCATGAGTCTGAGGCTCTCCTCGAAGCAGTGGCTGATATTCTGCTTCTTGGCTTAGGTCTATAGTAAAGACTTTCTCTGATGAGATTACAGAAGCTCCATTATGGTGATGATGATTTGACTCACATCCTGAAATGAACATACCAAACACCAATCCCAAACAAATAGTTAAAAAGATTTCTGCTATGACTTGTTTCTCTTTCATTCTCAATCCTTTCTATTAGGCACCAACCGTCGCCGTGCCGGCGACGGCTAAACTTTGCACCCAAGTGTGCTTATGGATTACTCTCATAAGAGCCAATATATCGGCCGTTTTTCAGTCGTATTCGAACCATAACGCCCGTTCGGGTCTGTGGATTATACCAGGTTTTTTTCGGCACAGGATATTCCAGCTTTTTCATAAGGTTTAGGTCAAAATTTGGCCCCTCGCTGTAAAGAACCCAGCTTACAGGCGATTCCTTAGCTGAATAATAATTTTGTCCCTGCTGTTGTTCGTCGTCAGGAAATCTATCCGGCACCCAAAGATATGCTCCGTCTTTGATGGTGACAGTTCTATTGTAGATTAGTGTCCCCACAGACCTATATTTGTAGGTGTATCCTTTGTTGAATCTGTCCTCTATGCCGGCAGACATGAAGGAGTTGCTGTCAGGCGTCGGCAGGTATTTACATTCAACCAGCTCCAAAGGCAGTTGATAGAAATGTCCGCCGAGCATGCAGTCCACGCGGGTTGGTGGGAATTT
>CAZIED010000244.1:0-3630 GCA_964538525.1 uncultured Pirellulales bacterium
TTTGCAGGTGAATCTCAGGCGAGAAACCGTTACACTTATTTTGCCAGCCAGGCTCGAAAAGAGGGCTACGAGCAGATAGCCGCCATCTTTGAAGAAACCGCCAATCAGGAAAAGGAACATGCAAAGAGAGAGTTTAAGTTTCTCGAAGGAGGAGAGGTGGAAATAACGGCGGCATTTCCGGCTGGAGTCATTGGCAATACACTTGAGAACTTAAAAGAGGCAGCGGCAGGCGAACATTATGAAAATACCGAGATGTATCCGAACTTCGCCAAGACGGCGGAGGCAGAAGGATTCACGGAAATCGCTGCGGTTTTTAAAAAGATAGCCGTTGCGGAAAAACACCACGAGCAAAGGTATCTTTCATTAGTAAAAAATATAAAAGAAGGGCTGGTTTTTAAGCGCCAGCAAAAGATAAGATGGATTTGCAGGAATTGCGGATATGTACATGAAGGATTTGAGGCACCGAAGGTTTGCCCGGCCTGTGCCCATCCGCAAAGTCATTTTGAAATTGAGGCGGTGAATTATTAATTGGTGTTCAACGGTCGCAAGGAGAATATTATGGAAAAGCAAAAACAGATAGTGACAATGAAAGGCAAACCTTTGACCTTGGTTGGCGGCGATATAAAGATGGGTAAGCCGGCGCCGGATTTTGAGGTAATTGCAAATGATATGTCATCCGTTAAGTTGTCGTCTTTTACCGGCAAGGTGCGAATAATCTGCTCGGTGCCGTCACTTGACACATCTGTATGCGATCGAGAGACCCGCAGATTTAACGAGGAAGCCGGGCGTTTCGGAGCGAACGTGGTAGTGCTGACAATCAGTATGGATTTGCCTTTTGCACAGAAGAGATGGTGCGGTGCTGCCGGTGTGAAAAACGTTCAGACCCTGTCGGATTATCGTGATGCGTCGTTTGGTAAAGCCTACGGCGTATTGATAAAAGAGCTTCGGCTGCTTGCGCGGGCGGTTTTTGTTGTTGACAAAAAAGGCGTTGTAAGATATGTGCAAATTGTGGATGAGACGTCAAATGAGCCGGACTACAACGTTGCTCTGGAAGCCGTCAAGAAACTATTGTAAAGACAGCAAATTTTGGAGGTCTTGTGCAATGAGACAAATCAAATCCAATATATTCGTTGTCGGCGCGAATGACTGGGATAGGCGTTTGTTTGACGAGCTGATACCGCTGCCGGACGGAACCAGTTACAACGCATATTTTATAAAAGGTAGCGAGAAAACCGCGCTAATTGACACTGTTGACCCGACTAAAACCGATGTGCTGATTGGCAATCTCGTTTCGCTCGGCGTTGACAAGATAGATTATATTGTTTCTCATCACGCAGAGCAGGACCACTCAGGAGCACTGCCGGATATTCTGACGCTATATCAAGATGCAAAGGTCGTGGCAAATCCGAAGTGCAAGGCGATGCTGACAGACCTGCTTTGTATCGATGAGGATAAATTTATCACGGTCGAAGACGGTCAGACTCTTTCTCTTGGTGATAAGACATTGCAATTCATTTACATCCCCTGGGTACACTGGCCGGAGACGTTCGGCACGTATCTGCAGCAGGATAAAATCTTCTTCCCGTGCGATTTCTTCGGCTCGCACCTTGCGACCAGCAGTTTGTTTGTGGACGACCAGCCGCGAGTTTATGAGGCAGCCAAAAGATACTATGCCGAGATAATGATGCCTTTCAGAACTAACATACAGAAGAACCTCGAAAAGATAAAGAATCTGAATATCGAAATGATAGCACCCAGCCATGGTCCTGTTTATGATAGGCCGCAATTTATTGTCGATGCGTATAAGGATTGGGTAAGCGACAAGGTCAAAAACGAGGTGGTGCTGGCGTATATCTCTATGCACGACAGCACCAGAAAGATGGTCGAGCACTTTGTTGAGGCTCTGATTGAAAGAGGAATAACGGTTAGGCAATTTAATCTGACGGTGACTGATATCGGCCAATTGGCCATATCGCTTGTAGATGCGGCGACAATTGTTTTAGGCTCGCCTACGGTGCTGACGGGTGCACATCCGAAGGTTGCGTATGCGGCGATTCTTGCAAATGCGCTTCGGCCCAAGACGAAGTTCGCATCTATCATCGGCTCGTTCGGCTGGGGCGGCAGAATGATTGAGCAGCTTACCGGATTGATTCCAAATTTAAAAGTCGAGCTTCTCGAGCCGGTGGTAGCAAAGGGCTATCCGAGAGACAAAGATTATGCAGCTTTGGATAAACTTGCTGATGCTATTCTGGCAAAACACCATGAGCTTAAAATTGTTGGTTAGAACCCCACGTAAAACGTGGGGCTAAATGTTTTTTATGGAGAAATAACTATGATTGGTAAAAAGATAGAAAAAGCGTTGAACGACCAGATAAATGCGGAGCTTTACTCGGCTTATCTTTATCTTTCTATGTCAGCCTATTTCGAGGCCGAGAATCTGCCGGGCTTTGCGAATTGGATGAGAGTTCAGTGGCAGGAAGAAGTAAAACACGCGTTGAAGATTTACGATTACGTAAATGAGCGTACAGGCAGGGTTGTATTAAAATCAATTACTGAACCACCTGCCAAATGGAAATCACCAATGGACGTCTTCGAGGCTACATACAAACACGAACAGGTTGTCACTGGGCGTATCAATGACCTTGTGAACCAGGCTATTGCGGAAAAAGACCACGCAACGAACGCCTTTTTACAGTGGTTTGTCACAGAGCAGGTCGAGGAGGAAAAAAGCGCTGACGAAATCGTTCAGAAGCTAAGGTGCATATCGGATGCTCCTGGTGGGTTATATATGCTCGACAAGGAGCTTGGTCAGCGACAGTCTAAATAATCTATAATCGAAGGAGTTTATTAATGGGTGTCACTTTCAATGCAGATGAAATCTTCGAGATAGCCGAGCAAATCGAAAGAAATGGTGCCAGGTTTTACCGTGCCGCAGCGAAAAAGGTCTCATCACTGCGCCAGGAGCTGCTTGACCTCGCGTCTCAGGAGGATGAGCACCTGAAAATCTTCCAGGCTATGCGGGCCCAGCTTACAAATAAAGAGCGGCAGTCGGATGTGTTCGATCCGGACAACCAGGCGCAGATGTATCTTCGGGCAATGGCGGATGGTCATGTTTTTGACATAAAAGCCGACCCTGCTAAAAAGCTGTCAGGTCTGCAAGAGCCCGAAGCTATCTTAAAAATAGCTCTCGGTATAGAGAGAGACTCCATCGCATATTATGTTGGCCTGAAGGAATACGTTCCAGCCAGAACCGGCAGAAGTAAGGTCGAGAATATCATTAAAGAAGAGATGCGCCATATCGCCATTCTGAATGAGAAGCTGGCAGCTTTGAAATAGCTTATCGGCTTCCGGTTAAAGATTAGGTGGCAAAGGTGGAGCCGGTAGAGGGGCACGGATGCTGGATTTGCAGTCACTATTCAAACTTAGTTACCCGATGTGTATAGTCAGCTCAATAAAGGGCGGAATATTCAATGGTTGCGTTGTCAACACTGTATTTCAAATAGTGCCTGAGCCGACGATGGTGGCCGTTAGCATCAACCGACAATGTTTAACGCACCAGTTTATCATCGACAGCAGAATTTTCACGGTCTCGATTCTTTCGCAGGATACAGCAATGCCTTTTATCGGCAA
>CAZIED010000245.1:0-3617 GCA_964538525.1 uncultured Pirellulales bacterium
CCGTGGCGTCAACCACGCCTCCGGGCATTTTTTCACCTGCCGCCTTGTCCTCGAAATTTTCGCTCGGCCTCATAATGACCCGGTTATTCGGATAGGCTCTAAATATCTTTCTAAACTGTTAAGTATATAACCAAAACAACCGATTTGCAACAACCTGCTGACCAGGGTAACAGTCCCAAAGATTGTACATCATTTTTCGTTGAAAATCGTTGCCGTATAGTGTAACCTCTGTGCTGCGACTTTGAAAGATAAGAAAGTTGGGACGTCGCAGAAATTTCGTACTTTTTTGGGAGGCGCATAAATGAGGAAAGCAGGTTTTAGAAAAGGGATTTTATTTACAGCACTGGTATCGTTATTACTTCTGTTGTGGCCGGCGGGAATGGTCACGGCCGATGAGATTAGCGATCTCAAGCAACAGCTAAACGAGCAAATTCAAAAGATGCAAAACTTAAATGGGCAAAGGAAAAATTCTAATAATAGAAGATGACCGTGATATTGTTGAAATGGTCGAGTACAACCTTCAAGATGACGGGTATGAGACTATATCGGCCTTAAATGGCGAAATGGGAATTGAATTAGCCAGGAGAGGCAGGCCGGACTTGATTATCCTCGATATAATGTTGCCCGTCATCGACGGCTTCGACGTCTGCAAGATTCTCAAAAATGATGAAAAAACCGCTGATATACCAATCATCATTCTCAGTGCAAAATCCCAAGAAACCGATAAGGTCGTAGGTTTGGAGCTTGGCGCTGATGATTATGTGACAAAACCATTCAGCCCAAGAGAATTAATTGCACGAATTCGAGCCATTCTCAGAAGAGGGCGAGGACTCAAATTAAGCAATAAAGTTAAAAGAGGAGACATTTCTATAGACATCCTTAAACATAAAGTTAAAGTGAATGATGAGGAAATCTCATTGACACTTTCCGAGTTCAAGCTTCTGGAGTTTATGGCACGACGGCCTGGCGTAGTATTATCCAGAGACCAGATTTTGGATGCAGTTTCGGGCGACGAAGCTGTGGTGTGTGACAGAACAGTCGATGCGCACGTAAAATCGTTAAGACAAAAATTAGGCAAAGCCAAGGATTATATCGAAACAATTCGTGGTGCAGGTTATAGGTTCAGGGAAGCATAAATGAGAAATAGCATTACCTGGAAACTTTTCACTGCATTCATTTTCTTGACCTTAATTGCGGTATTTGCTTTGAATTTTTTTGTGAGTTTAAAGTTGAGGGACAATTTTGAACAAAAGATTTCTGAAAAGCTGCAGAGCAATGCAACTTTAATCAGCAACATTTTGAAAGCCGACTTGCTCGAAGGCAAAAACGAGGACATCCAAAAAAAGACCAGGACTTTATCTGAGAAACTGGATTTAAGAATCACGATAATTGATAAAGATGGAAAGGTTTTAGGTGATTCTGAAAAAGAGCCATACCTGATGGAAAACCATAAAGACAGGCCTGAAATCATTAAGGCAATGGAAAATGGCTTCGGACAGAGCGCTCGTTTCAGTAACACACTCGGCTACAACATGAAGTATATCGCTATACGCGTGGACAACGATGACCAGGTGCTCGGAGTAGTTCGTTTTGCTTTACCTCTTTCGGAGGTTCAACTGGAAAAACGCATCATTTATAAAACATTATTAATTGGGGCAATTGTATCTATTCTAATTGCACTTACGATAGCATATTTGGTGTCAAGAAGCATAACCTATCCTATCAGAGAGATGAACGATACAGCCCAACAGATTGCAAAAGGGGACTTCAGCAAAAGGGTAAAGATAAGAAGCGAAGACGAGTTGGGCGAGCTATCCAAATCATTAAACTTGATGGCTGATGAATTACAACATAAGATAGAAAACCTTAAACGGCTGGATAGGATAAGGACCGATTTTGTAGCCAACGTTTCCCACGAGCTTAAAACACCTTTGACATTGATTAAAGGTTATATAGAAACGCTGGAAGATAAGGCAATAACCGATAAGGAAAAGATACGAAAGTTCATTTCTATTGCAAAGAAACATGTCGATAGACTCGAAAACATCATAAATGATTTATTAAGTCTTAGTGAATTAGAACTGTCCAAGAATTATATAGAAAAAACCGAATGCGACCTGAAAGGCTTAATAGATGAGGTTGCTCTCGGATTCGGGCACGCGCTCGCTGCAAAGCAGCAAACGATGAATATAAACTCACAAGGCAATGATTTTAAAATTCAAGCTGACCGCGACAAAGTCGAGCAGGTCTTCGTAAATCTAATAGACAATGCCATAAAATATACGCAAGAAGCCGGTCGGATCGAAGTTCGCCTTATTGAACAGGATAAGGCAATTGTTGTGACTGTTGAAGACAATGGAATTGGAATAACAAAAGAGCACATTGATAGAGTTTTTGAACGATTTTACCGCGTGGATAAGGCGCGTTCACGCCAGCTTGGGGGAACAGGATTGGGATTATCAATAGCCAAGCACATCGTCCTGGTACATAACGGACAAATTCGCATCGAAAGTGAACCCAATAAGGGCACTAAAGTTTTCGTGACGCTTCCGAAAGCTTAGAATAATTTTTTCACATTTCATCAAATATTCACTCTACCTTCATATTCCCTTCACATTGAGAGGATATAGTCTATTTAAAAATATGTTGAATCTCGATGCTCCTGAGAAGTGAAGAAAGGAAATAAAAAATGGTTCTTTTAATGGAGGTGTATGAATGAGAAAAGCAAATGTTAAAAAAAAGATTTTATTTCTGGCAATAGTATTATCACTGCTGCTGGTCTCGGCAGGAAAATCAAGAGCCGATGAGATTAGCGAGCTTAAACAGCAGATAACCGAACAAAACCAAAAGCTGCAAGAGCTAATGGAAAGGCTTGAACAGCTTGAGGCCAGGCAGATGCAGAAAGAACGGTTGCTGACGGACAAGATTGAGCAAGTCGCAGAAAAGGCATCGCAAAAAACCGAGGTGACTGACTTGCCGGAGAGTATCAAATGGCTGGAGAACATCAAAATCAGCGGTGATTTGCGATATCGGCATGAGTCTATCGATGAGCAGAGCAGCGGCGACTGGAAAGAAGGAGTTAATCGCAACAGAATCCGGGCCAGATTAGGGCTGGATGCAAAGGTCAATGACGAAGCGGACCTGGGCTTTAGAATTGCAAGCGGCGTTGGCGATCCGGTTTCCACCAACCAGGATTTGGACAAGAGCTTTTCGGCCAAGGACATTTGGCTTGACCGGGCGTTTTTCAACTGGCATCCGGCCGCTACGAAGGGCTTTGACTTCGTCGGCGGTAAGATGCCAAATCCGTTTTATGCCGTCGGCAAAAATCAGCTTGTCTGGGACCATGACCTCAATCCGGAAGGTCTTGCAGCAAAATATCAAAGGCAATTGAATGATGCATGTAAATTGTACATCAGCGGCGGTGGCTTCTGGGTGGAAAGGGCAAGCTACACGTCTCTCTGGGCAGTACAGGCTTATGTGAACCACAAGCTTGAGAACGACAGATACATTATCGGCGGTGCAAGCTATTACAACTACGGCAACATAGAGGGACACGGAGACCTCTATACGCCCTGGGCGGGTGGAACTACCGCGAAGTGGTTCGGAAATACTACTAC
>CAZIED010000246.1:0-3616 GCA_964538525.1 uncultured Pirellulales bacterium
GAAATGCAGTTCAGCAGCCTCCTGGTTACATGATATCAAAGCTTCAGCTTCACGAGCTTCCTCTTGCGATGCCAAACCTATACAATAATCAAACAATAGTTGTTTCTGCTGGTTGCTTAACGACTTCATTCTCTTTTTATACTCTCCATTGATGCTTTCCAGTCTTTTGAAAAACGAGCCACGGCTGTATGCAATCTGCTCTTCACAGTGCCTATAGGTATACTTAAAATCTGGGCCATTTGTTTGTAAGAAAATTTGTTAAAATACGCCAAAATCAATATTCCCCTAAGATTTTCCGGCATATTCGATACAATCTCTGCAACGCGAGAACTGGTCTCGTTTTCCTCCAATTTCTCATAAGGCATGATATTTTCAGAAGTAAGGGTATTCAAAACATCATCAAAAGACATCTCTTCTGAATCTGATATAGTGCTTATAGGTATTGCGCTTGCTCGTTGAGATTTTCTAAGAGCATCCTTAGCTTTATTAGCAGCGATTGTGAACAGCCAGGGTCGTAAAGGCCGATTCGGATCGTAACTATCCCGGCTGGCAAATAACTGTAGAAAGGTCTCCTGAAAAACATCCTCTACTACGTCCTGCCGGTTCAAAAACTGCCTTAAAAACGCATAAAGGCTGTTTTTATAACGATCTACAATTTCACGAAATGCAGCTTCATCGCCCGCTGCATAGCTGGCAAGAAGCTCTGCATCCGTTGGTTTTTCTAAAACACTTTTCATAATCTCTTTCAATAATCTTTAGAAAGCATTATACACACAATTTGCCCACAAATCAAAACTTTATACCCATTCAGCGTTCGGAGTTCATTGTTCAGCGTTCGGAGTTCGATATTCATTCTGCTCTATAGAAAAGACTCGCTGTCATTTCTACAAAGCATATTCATTCTAAATTCTCATCAAACATCGAACTTTGGAAAGGAATTCTAATATGGAAAGATTATATACGAAAATTGAAGTCGTCCTCCGTGCGAGCCCATAGTTTGTGTTGAATAAAGACAACGCCCCCAGATTTTACGACGGTGACGCTGTTTTGAATCCACAAAAAAAACGGGCGGATACATCTCCTCCTTCTTTAATTGTAGTTTGGGATGTTCCGCCCAAAAATTATACGAAAAACTTTTATAAAGCAAAAGTTGTGCCAAAAAAGCAATTAGTGGATTAGCGAATTAGGGAATTGGTGAATTAGTAAATCCTGACCGAATCAATCAACTAATTCTCTAATCATCTAATTCACTCAATAATCCAAAGGCAAGTGACAATTGTAGCGACATGTTTCTTTTCATCAACACTTTATCTCGATTTTTTATATTTGACTGTGGAAACTCGCCCAGACCAATTACAGAGCCACGAATCAAAAAGCACTTTTTTGCCGGTTCTCTGTTGTTTGACTCGAAAGATGCTCTCTTTTTGCCACGCAACAATTTCTTCAACAATCATTTCGACCTGTTGTTCCGGCAGCTCTATCCTGGCCGATTCAAGCGGATCGATTGACAAATCGTACACATAAACGTTTTTGCTCACTGGTGAATACGTGAACTTGCGGGTTCCATCAATAAAACCCGCTGGTCCCTGCTGCATCCAGCCGGCAAAGTACACTTTACGTCTTTCGGGCACATTTTCGAGCACATCGACGCCGTCAAAATGAGCAACATTAATATTAAATCCAAGCAAACTCAACAAAGTAGGCGTCAAATCGACAGAACTAACCGCTTGATTAACCTTACGTCCCCCTTCAACTAAAAAAGGTGCCCGTATAATCCATGGTATTCGCAGAACCTCCTCAAAAGCTATTCTTTCATGGCCGAGCAACCCATGTTCGCCGAAAGCCTCACCATGGTCACCTATAACACAAAGAATCGTTTTATCAGCAAGATTCAATTTGGCAAGCTCTACATCTAAAGCTGCTAAAAAATTATCTGTATAGATAATGGCCTGTCGATAACGCTCGATCGGCTCTTTAGCTGGTTTGGCAAACCATTGCGGAACCTCATACGGATCGTGTGTAACCGAACACAAAACTGTCAATAAAAATGGCCTCTCTTCGGCTTTTATCCATTTGGAAATCGGTTCCAACATCGAAAATTCGTCGCTGGCCAGATAGCCCACAAAACTATTGGGGTCATTCAAATCATCTCTGGCCCAGAATTTATTAAAACCCAGATTATAAACCAATCCAGGCCGAGACTCGAAGTTACCCTTGGCTGATTGGAAAAAGGCGGTTCGATAATTCAATCGCTCTCCAACTATCGAAGCAATGCCAGCATAAGGCTTCTCAACAGGAATAGTCTCAGCAATATCCTGAGAGGCCGAAGGGAATCGGCCGGCGAGCAAAGCAAATAAAGCTTTAGTGGTATGCGTTACTGTTGAGCGAGCATTTCTAAATTCAACGCCATTATCAGCCAGCGTGGCAAGATAAGGTGTTAATTTGCACGATTTGTCACCAAGTGAAGTATAATTGTATTGAATCCCTTCCAGGACTACGATAACAACATTATGGTTTATGTGCTGTGGTTTAAGCGCAATCTTTATCTGGTCATAAGCCGGTATCTCCCGGCCGGCTTTAGCAAAATCGGCTCTATCCGAATGATCCGAATCACCCGACACCAGGCTCACTATAGCTCTTAAATGACAATTATCCTGCAGTCCCAAAGAGGCTATCTGTGAGGAATAATGTTTAGCTGCCGGAATACGGGCTGAAACAGCTATTATGATAGCGATTATCGAAATAACGGTTCTGCTTAAAAATCGCTTGGGGTTGTAACTCGGCTGCTTCGGCTTGGCTAATGCGGAAAAGACAAAGGCAAGGGCAATTGTGCTGGGTAAAAGCAAGGCAACCGATGCTCTGGGCATCTTTATCAAGTTGACGCAGACAATCCACAAGGCGTTCACAGGATCCCGAAATAGCGACAGCAGTTCTGCCGGCAGGATTTGCGTCCCTGTTCTTATCAGCCAGCCGGCGTTCATAACCGACCATGTACACACTAAAGCAGCGATAGTAGTAGCTGCCCGGATGACTACTTTGTAGGGCCAGCGAAAACAAATTATCGCCAGAACGACCTCTATACCCAATAGTACGGATACATCGGCAAGTATCCAGCGATAGTACTCACTGACCAGGTTATATCGCCAGGAATGGTAAAATTTGACTATGAGAATACAAAAGAGTGCACAAAGTACAATAACGGTATAAGCGCGGCAAGCTAATAATTCATATATTTGATGGATTGAAAAACGCTTCTTAATTATGTACCCATACCTTGAAAAAGTATTATTCATAACATTAGTCTTGAATCGAAAAGTGACTAAAGTTTGGAGTGTCTAAAGTGCCTAAAGTTATGAATTATAATATTAGCTTACTTTAGGCACTTTAGCTCACTTTAGACACTTTAGCTCAATCCTTGGGTGGTATGAATAAATCAATTTTCCTGCAAACATTGCTCGGAATTTTTCCCTATTAAAGTTATATGTAACGGCTTCCTTACCCTCACTACGATATAATGTTCAAAATCCTTGTGCAAGTGATTTTCCGGCTGAGGCAGAGATACATTTCAGGGACAAAATTGTTTTTTCTTGACATTCTTGTTGGCTGTTTGTATTTG
>CAZIED010000247.1:0-3610 GCA_964538525.1 uncultured Pirellulales bacterium
ATTATAACAAACGTATCTCCAAAAGCAATCCAAAAACGAAACCACAGAAGCGAAAATGATACGAATACGGATATGTGGATGAATCTTAAGAAAAGCTGCCGGCAATTTAGCGGGCAAGCATAGATTTCAACTGGGCCATTGGAAATCTTTTTCCGGGACAATCTGTCACCCTCGCACCAGGCGTCGTACTATGACCATAAATACGACTATTGGGTATGCCATATTGCTGCTGCAAAAAACGAACTAATCTCACAAGAGACTGCATTTGCCCTGAAGTAGGAACCGTGTCATCGAAATTGCCCACGAGACAAATGCCAATCGCTTCTTCGTTGGCCCAATTATTAGGCGTCCTGCAATGCGCCCCCGTTCGCTGCTCGCGCCAGCGGAAAGTAACTTCTACCTGTCCATCGACACTATCGGAACCATTGCCTATAATGAAATCGTAACCAACACCATCCCAATCCTTATCTTCCCTGTGCCATTTGTCAAATATAGCCATGTTCCCATTGTCTGTCGCGGAATGATGTATCACTATCGCTGTCCAGCTTCTCTCCACGCCCGAAGGCGGAAGCCAGCCTCTCGGAACATTTCTATTATTAATTTTGGGGGCAGGAAGTGCCGGCTCCGGATTTACAACCTTCGGCCGAATAGGTTTTGTTCCTGAAACCGAAGAATCACTTATAATCGTTGGCTCCGGCTCGTAAGGAGATATACAACCGCTCAGAACAAATAAACAACTGCAAACAACAAGGGACCTTCCAAACATTTCGGTTTCAGCCTTTCGTTATACCAGGTTTTTCCTTATATCTGACCATATAGACCCGGTTACCCCGCTGGTTGTACTGAACTACATCCATGTATGAGTTTATAAGCAACATCCCCCTGCCTTCCGGCTTGTACAGATTCTCCCCTAATCGCGGATCGGGCACAACCCCTGGATTAAAACCTTCACCCTGGTCTGTAACGGATATTTCAATCTTATCTGCATTTACTGAATAATCGATCTGAACCTTTTTGTCCGGGTTCATCTTATTGCCGTGTTTAACGGCATTAATAAAAGCCTCTTCCAGGGAAAGATGCACAGCAAAAATATCATCCTCACCAAAACTATTTTTTCGCAGCTTCAAAAGAATCTGCTTATATACATCATCAATAGCAGAAGGCCTGCTATCTACAACCATCGAGCAACTGACTGGTGACACTTTCGCCATAACCTCATAATTAGGATATCAGAGCTTCAGTTCATCAGGTAGTGGATATCAGGTTAACTGGATATCAGATAAATTTTTATGCTACTCTGCGAAGCGCTGCGTAGCACGAGTCTGATACTCTAATCCCCTGATTTCCTGCATCCTGATTTCCTCTCCTACCATACCTAACAGGCCAATAAAACCTCATCTAATCTGTTTTAGACAAACTTTCGATCGAACTTTCAACATCCTCGTAAATCTCAAAAATCTTCGTCAGACGTGTAATCTTAAAAACTTCGTAGATTTTTGGATTTATCCTGCACAGCTTTAACTGACCGCCTTGTTCATATATTCTCTTGCTGATTCTTATCAAAAGCCCCAAAACCGCAGAGGACAAAAACCGGACGTTGCTAAAATCTAAAACCAGATTTATCCGCTCCGCCTGTTCAATAACGGACATAATCGAGTCCTGAAGCGCCTGAATTTCATTCTCATCGAGGATTTTCTCATCTATAAAAGTTACAATCGTTGCATTATCCACATACTCGACACTTATCTTTGGCTTAATCGCTGCCATAACAATCTCCCTAATTCGTATTTTGTATTTCGACATACGATATACAATATACGATGTACGATAAAAGACCGTAAAATTGTCACGAAATCCTATGTTAGTGCGCCGCGGATGTCAAGTTTTTTACACATTTGAAATTGTAAAATTCGGTCTTTCTTAAAGAAACTCTTCGATATTCGTAAAATATTTATGAAATTATTATATTTTGTGCATTTTAGAGAGAAAACCCTTGCAATTAGCAGCATTTCGTATATCGTATTTCGTATATCGTATATCGGCGCATCGGTAGTTCGATATACGAAATTGCGATATGCGAAATTGCAATATATGAAATTGCGAAAGAGAACCAGCTACAAAAATTTAAGGAGAACAGAATGAGAATCAGTAGATCCACCGGATACGCATTACTGGCGGTCGGATACATTGCCAAAAATCAGGACCAAAAAACTATTTTATCTCATGACATATCTAAACAGTATGATATGCCCTTGGAATACCTGCTGAAAATATTACAGCAACTGGTCAGAGCAAATGTTCTGCGCAGCAAAAGAGGACCACGCGGCGGATTTTCATTGGCCAAATCCACAAATAAAATCAACATGCTCGAAATCATCGAAGCAGTTGACGGCCCTATGACCAGCCAATTGAATTTAGCCGAGCAATCAGGCGGCGAAAAATTCAGCGCCAAGGCCGAGCAAGTCTATGAAAAAGCAGTCAACCAGGCTAAATCTATTTTCGAAAAAGCAAAGCTCTCAAGTTTAATATAAGGCTAATTTAGTAATTGGTGATTGGTAATTGGTAATTAGTAGATTCCAGTTACCAATTACCAGTTACCAGTAACAGATACCTTTGAAATGCACATTAGCCAATTTCAGGAATTAATCGCCAAAAAATACAAAAAGACCGACCTGAAAAGAGGAACCCCCGCTACGTTTATGTGGTTTATCGAAGAAGTCGGCGAGCTCGCTACCGCCCTTGCATCAAACGACCATGCTAATAAAGAAGAAGAATTCGCAGATGTCTTGGCATGGCTTTGCACACTGGCCAATATTAACGATGTGGATTTGGAAAAGGCCTGTGAAAAATACACCAATAGAGGCGTGGATGGCTTCAAATAATTTACTGCCTGTCGTGTTGCTCGTCTTGGCGTAAGCCATGCTGTACAGAGCGAAGCGGAGTTGCTACGTGGCACGAGTCTTCAATATGGGTGTGATATATCCGGTTTTGAGGGATTGCGCCAAGGTCGCATGGCGACCAATAACGCGGCAATCAGCGTCAGGATGAGCCAATCGCGGCCGATTAAGATAATCGCTATCCAGGAATACCCTCCATAGGGTTTGCGAATGTCCCGGATGAGATCGTTGATGAAGAGGAAAAACAAGACGGCTGGGACGAAATAGCGGATAAAAAAATTGAATAATCGGCCAACCCGAAAGACGGATATAGAATTCACATGCTCCCGAAGGTGATTAGCCCCATATAACCACCCGACCAGAATACATTGGAGGATACAGGAGGCAAAAAGTCCATAATGACTCAGGAAATGATCCACGATATCCAGCCACGAAAACCCTCCACCCGTTGCAAATACGATCCCACCAAGGAAACCTAATATGGATAGCACTGTCACAACAGCCTTGCGTGGATAATGAAATTTATCGATCACCGCTGCAGAAAATGCCTCAAGTATCGAGATGGCAGAGGCAACGCCAGCCACTATAAGGGTAAGGAAGAACAGCACTCCAAACAGGCGGGGGAAACCAGGAAGCAGACTTATCGCCTGGGGATAGGCTACAAAAGCAAGGCCGATTCCGTGCTGCACAACCTGCTCAAACGGTTTATTCAC
>CAZIED010000248.1:0-3604 GCA_964538525.1 uncultured Pirellulales bacterium
TTTTGGCCGTTTTTGGCTATAATACGTATCGAACTAATGGACTGTTCATAGTTAGTAGTTCGTAGTCAATCGTAAATTAGGGAGAGATTATTGATGGCCGCAGAATCAAGAATCTTCGCCAATCAGC
The DNA here is from genome assembly GCA_964538525.1 of uncultured Pirellulales bacterium. GTDB lineage: Bacteria > Planctomycetota > Phycisphaerae > Sedimentisphaerales > Anaerobacaceae > CAZIED01. The sequence goes on from CAZIED010000248.1 coordinate 128, forward strand.
AAAATGGCCAAGCCTGTACAACAAAATGAGGCAAATTAGAGGTGAAAATTAACCTTAATTATGCAAAACAAAGCCAATTTCTGTAAGGTTCAGATTAACATAAGCTCTTTGATATAAAAAGAATATGAGAAATTTTCCGTTTTCGGGCCACGGAAAAACAAAGCCAATTTTCAGAAGATAGAAGTCTGCCCTGCCTGTCCCGAGCATAGTCGAGGGAAGCGAAGTCGAAGGGACAGAGGGTGAAGGACAGATGACAGGGAGCAGATGACAGACATTAGCGAAGCGAAGGAGTGACAAGAAAGCATCAAATCAACTCAAAAATGATAAAATCGTCTCGGCTACATAATTCTTCATCGCATCCGTCAGCTCTGGATAAATAGGTACAGCTAAAACCTCACGAGCTACTTTTTCGGATTCGGGGAAATCGCCTTTTTTGTAGCCAAGATACCTGAAACACTCCTGCAGGTGCATCGGAACAGGATAATATATCTCACAGCCAATATCCTTTTCTTTCAGATGAGCTACCAGCTGATCCCGCTTGGGAACTCGGATAACATACTGATTATATATGCTCACGCAGTCCGGACTAATATACGGCGTCACTACATCAGAGCCGGCAAATTTTTTATCGTAAAAGGCAGCGTTGCATCTGCGAGCCTGCGACCAATCATCCAGGTGCGGCAGCTTGACTAAAAGAACGGCAGCCTGAATTGGGTCGAGCCGAAAGTTGCCACCAATATATTTGTGATAATACTTCGGCTTTTGGCCGTGGTCACGCATTATCTCCAGCCGATGGTATAATCTTTCATCGTTAGTGACAATCATGCCGCCGTCGCCAGCACAGCCGAGGTTCTTGGTGGGGTAAAAGCTGAAACAGCCGGCTGTGCCGATACTGCCAGCCTTTCTGCCTTTATATGTGCTGGTGATTGATTGCGCCGCATCTTCAATAACAAAAAGATGTAACTTATCGGCAATATCTATAATTGGGTTCATGTCAGCCATCTGGCCAAACAGGTGCACAGGCATTATCGCTTTAGTCTTTTTAGTGACAGCCTTTTTCATAAGGTCGGGATTGATGTTGTAGGTTTTCGGGTCGATATCCACGAAAACAGGCCTTGCACCAACACGAGCGATGCAACCGGCAGTGGAAAAAAAAGTAAACGGCGTGGTAATAACTTCATCGCCTGGGCCGATATCCAAGCTCATCAGGCAATTTAATATAGCATCTGTGCCGCTTGAGACGCCCACTGCGAATTTGCAACCGCATAAAGCAGCAATTTTCTGCTCAAGCTCTGCGACCTTCGGCCCGCCGATGCACCGCTGCGATTTGAGGACTTCGGAGACAGCAGCCAGGACATCTTTTTTTATGGTTGCATATTGTGCCTTCAAATCCAACAAAGGGACATGCATATTTATACTCCTGTCACTATCGAAACAATCTTTTGAGAACCGCAGCAGTATATCTGAACAACGTTTGATTGACAATAGCTCATTAATCATTTCCAATGACACAGGAATCAATGAATTGACAGTTTTGGAGTTCCTGTTATTATGCGTGAATTGCGAATGCAAACAGGCGGTTTCGCTTATAAAGAAATGTAGAGAAATGTGGCATTTCGCAACTGAGAGGCGGGTTGAAACCATCTCGTATGGTCTTCCCGCCTCTCTTAGTTTGAACGCAGCCGAGACAATCTTACGAGGTTTGAGCTGCTGAAGGATGGAAATCCTGCTGGACCTGAAGTCTTGCCATAATCTCATCCGACAGTGACATATATTCAGCAGCGGCTCTGCTTTGAGGAGCGTATGTAAGAATCGGCTGGCCAGTGCTCGGCGCTTCAGCCAGAATTATACTTCTGTGAATAACCGTATCAAAGACAAGATTTCCGAAAAGCCTCCTTGCCCCCAGCTCCACCCGTCGGCACAATTTCGTTCTACCTTCAACAAAAGTCAGCAACAGGCCCAAAGGCCTGACCGAACAAGGATGAAAACGTTCTCTGACAATGCAGATAGTCTGGAGCAGCCGTCTCAAACCATCCAACGCATAGAAATGGGCCTGGACAGGAACGATGACGCCGGTGCTGGCGACGAGCGCGTTAATCATCAGAAATCCAAGTGACGGCCCACAGTCAATGACACATATATCATAGTTATTCGTAACCGCTCTGAGCTGCTCACTGAGAACCAGCTCTTTTCCGAGCACCTGACGTAATCCGATCTCGGCACTTGCAAGCAATACATTGCTCGGAGCCAGGTCGAGAAACTTAATCGAGGTGTCTTTTATAACCATTGACATTGGAAGCTGCGGATCGGTCAAGGCATCATAGACGGTTTTATCCGAGCTGTCAGGATTGTACCCGCATCCGATTGTGGCGTGTGATTGCGGGTCCAAGTCCACTAATAAGACTCGGTTTTCCTTTGCAGCTAAAGCCGCCGCGACATTTACTGCGGTTGTGGTCTTGCCACAGCCGCCCTTCTGATTTGCAACCGTTATTGTAAACATCCAAACAAAGCATGAATAAATTTACTTCACCGCTCATCCATGATATTACGGTGACACGAAAAATATTTGATTCATGGAAATAAGTCAAGCAAAATGCACCGACACAAAAAAGTATATACCTAAAAAATTACGTAGTTTCCACAATTGCCAAGTCACCGGAAAGTGCCTACTTTAATAACACGAATTTTGCATCAAGTGACATTCATCATCTTCAGCAAGTAAAGAAAAGAAAAAGTAAAGGAAACTAATGCTCTCCGAGCAGCGTCCAGAGGAGGGACAAAAATGACCTTAGAACTTGCCACCGAAATCTTTTCCGAAAACGAATGGCTGCAACTTTCCAACGACCTTTCCCTGTCCCCAAGACAAGCTGAAATCATAAAGTGCATAATTTGGGGCTGCTCCGACAAACAAATCGCACGGGAATTGCAGATATCCGTCGCCACTGTCCGCACGCACCTGAGCCGGCTCTTCTCAAGACTTAACATACAGGACCGCAGCGAGCTTATCCTGTACGTGTTCGGCTATTTCCGTGAAAAGTGCAAGGAAAGCGGCTGTCACACTTGCCAACTACATCATAATTGACGACTTGCAAGAATGGATAAGCTTGTGATATTTAATTAGAGCATAACGAACAATAAAAATATCGATTCTTTTACGGTTAGTGAAATAATTAAAATTCTCATTCTCCTCCTTCATGAAACCCCTGCTTTGCCCGCCAAAAAATGAGGCAGGGGCTTTCTTTTTTTAAACAAGCTATAACTTTACAGCGCAACTAACAAATATTATTATGATTGTAACTTATGTATTTATATGAACTTAAATTCTAAGTTCTAATATCCAAACACTAAACAATTTCAAATGTTCAAAACTCAAAATGCTCTGTAGAAAACACAGTATTTGTCATTTCGAGCGAGCCGAAGGTGAGTCGAGAAATCTGCTATTAGTAGATTTCTCCACTTCGCGATGCCAACGCATCG
>CAZIED010000249.1:0-3562 GCA_964538525.1 uncultured Pirellulales bacterium
GACTGTGATGTCAGCGGTGGCCGTCATTCCCGGCCGCAGAGACAAATCCGAATTATCCACTTTCAGCACGGTTTCATAAGTTACGACACCATCCACGGTCTGGGAGCCGTAACGGGTTTGGATTATCCGAGCTTGGAATGTACGATTTTGGTAGGCGGCCACGCTGAACGTGGCTTCCTGACCCTCTTTCACCTCTCCCACGTCTGCCTCATCCACATCCACATGCAGTTCCATTTTAGTCAAGTCCTCGGCGAGGGTGAAAAGCACCGGAGCTTGAAAAGCAGCGGCCACAGTTTGGCCCGGCTCCACGTTGCGGGTCAGGACAATCCCGTCAATAGGCGAGCGGATGTCTGCTTTGGACAAATCTGTCTGATAGGTTTCAAGAGTTGCCTGAGCCTGCGACACTGCTGCCGCGGCGCTGGACTCATCGGCCTTGGCCCGCTCGAAGGCCGCCTCTGCCGCATCAATATCTAACTGCGACGGCACTTTGTTATTACTCAATTCCCGCACTTTTTGAAACTGGAGGAGCTTATTTTTGGTTTCATTTACGGTTGCCTTTGCCTGCAAGACCTTAGCCTTTGCTGACTCTAAAGCAGCCTTGGATTGTGTTACCTGCGCCTCGAGCTTCGAGGTGTCAAGCCGGGCCAGCACCTGGTTGACCTTCACCTTATCGTTATAATCTGCTTCAACACTCTTAACTATACCTGACAGCTCGCTGCCCACTTCAACCTCATTGGTCGGCTGCAGGGTGCCTGTCGCAGTTACGATGACAGTAAGATTTCCACGCTGAACTTCCGTTGTTTTGAATTGTGTCGTTTTGGACTTACCATCCATTTTCCAGATAACTATTGAGACAACTATTACTATCACCAGTATGACTGGGACAAACAATCGCCTCCTCCGTTTACCATGTCTGGTGGACTGGTCAATTTCCAGGGTCTCAGCAATACTGGATTTCGGATTAACTTTCGATTTCATTTTTTTCTCCGTATCACAAGCTATTCTTCTCATGCTCTTCAGCCACAGATGTCCATCCACCACCAAGGGCTTTGTAAAGGCGGATCAAGTTGGATGTCACAGTACCATTGCTTTGTGTCAGTTGGTCCTCAAACGAAAGCAGCGATCTCTGCGCATCCAGGACATCACTAAAGTCAGCCAGGCCGGCCTCGTATTTGTTCTGCGCCAGTTCAACGGCTCTTTGTGCCGCCTGTGTCGCCTCGCGTAGACTATCTCTTCTGCGCTGCTGCTGGACAAAGGAGACAAGAGCATTTTCCACATCTTCCAGAGCACCGAGGACGGCGGCCTCGTACTGGAGCAGTGCCTGCTCCTGGAGTGCCGACTGTATTTCAATGTTGCGGCGAACGGCCCCGGCATCAAAGGCCGTCCAAGTAATTTGAGGGCCTCCGCTCAAGGTCCAGTCACCGGTGGAGGACAGATTAGTTAATAAATTATTCATGGAAAGTGCCGTTAAGCCGATAGAACCACTCAGTTTGAACTTGGGGTAGAGATCCGCATTAGCTACACCAATCCTTGCCGTTTGTGCGGCCAGCTCACGTTCGGCTTGTCGTATGTCTGGCCGACGTCGCAACAAATCAGCCGGCACACCGACCGCCACCTTTACGGAAGTTTCGGGTATAGGCTCTGCCTTCTGCAACTGTTCATGAACCTTGCCTGGTTGTTCCCCAAGCAGCACGGCAATTCGGTTCATGGCCTCATCCAGACCCGTGCGCAGGGTCGGAATCTGCGAACGGGTGCTTTCAAGGTTATAGCGGGCCTGCTGCGTGGCTAATTCATCGCTCAAACCTGCCTGATACCGCCAGAGTGCTAGCTGGTAGGTTTCATTCTGCGTATCGAGACTGCCCTGGGCCGCGTTGAGCCGCGATTGATAAGTGCGAACCTCGACGTAGTTAAGCGCCACCTCTGCGAGCAGAGAGACGAGCACGTCATGCAAGTTCTCATTAGTAGCCTGGAGGTCTGCCTCCGCTGCTTCCACTGAGCGGTGAACGCCACCAAAGATATCCAGCTCCCAGCCTGAATCAAAGTTTGCTGCATAGAGCTGGTCAGTCTTACCGGTCCCCGTTTCTTTGCTGCTGCGTGTCCAGGTATCAGAGCCCGTAATATTGAGGGTGGGGAACATATCAGTCTTAGCAAGCCCTCTGCGGGCGCGCGCCTCTTGAACCCGCGCCCAGGCATTTTTCAGGTCGAGATTGCCCGCTACGGCTTGTTCGACCAGACTCGATAGTTCCGGGTCGTTAAGCGTTGTCCACCACGATGCTAATATCTGTGGGTCGATCTCTTCGGCGGTCAGGCCGCCCTCGAGACGGCTGTGCCATGATGCAGCCACCGGCGTCTCCGGCTGTACATAGTCAGGCCCCACAGCAGCACAGCCAGTCAGTATAAGAATTGCGAGCAACGCTGGAATCCGTAATACAGTTCGATTGGGAATTGTTTTGGACAGAATATTCATGGATTACTCACGCGTTTTGATGCATCTATTCTTTTTTGTTTACTTTCGAAGGCTCTTTGCACTTGTTTGCTTTCTTTGCGAATGCCACGTATGCCGGCTAAACTAAACTGAGTGACATGATTGGCTATTTCCTCGACGCCGAACTCCAGAGCTAAGCCATCCGGATGCGGAGCATCAGGTTCCTTTCTTGCATGTCGCAAATGCAGCATTGGGCCAAAACACTGCCCTAAGATGCTCATTAGGCACAAGCTAATATGCTGCTTGTTTGCACTATCACCCAGCAGTTCTTTAACAATCGACCTCATGCCTTCGTTTATCGGCTCTATGGACTTCTGAATGGTTTCGGTAAGGAGATACGTTGGGTTAGCCATTTCTTTATGTATGATCTCTAATTCGTAGGTTTTTGGATCCGCGATACGTTGCATGAACGACAAGATTCTACCGCCGAGCCTTTGTTGAACCAGCGCTTCGGGATCAACTCCTCCGTCCGCAGGATGAGTTATTATCGACTTCTCGAAAGAATACTTCCACGCCTCAATGTAAAGCTCCTCCTTGCTGCCGAAGTGATAGTTCACTGCTGCCGTGTTGACCCCGGCTTTCTTACAGATATCCGCATTAGTGGTCTCCCAGAACCCCTTCTCTGCGAAAACCTCGCTGGCAGCCGCGAGCAGACGCTGGCGTGTTTCTTGACCGTCGGTTCGTTGTTTTCTCATCACGTATTCCTTTCTATTAATAAGTATATACTATAGTTTAACTATTTAGTTCAATTTGACAATAGATTTTTTAAAAAATTTTGCTCTCCAGGTAGCAAACTTTAAAATATGTTGAAATTTCGGTCTTGACAAGATATACAATGCCCGAAATTAACTGAAGTTAAGATAAAATTCAATGGATTTGGTGTTGATGTGATATGTTAGTTTTGAGGAGGAATAAAAAAGCCCTGTCCCGATAAATCGGGTCAGGGCTTTTAATATCAAGAACAGTTAAACCAAAACGAAAGTGCCTGACATACACCGACCTGTTTTAATAGGCCCTTCGACTCACCCCTCGATTACCTCGGGGTTCGCTCAGGGTCGACAAGGTCGAGTTCTAGTA
>CAZIED010000250.1:0-3526 GCA_964538525.1 uncultured Pirellulales bacterium
TAACCTTGCTCCTCTATTTTTGCACCTCTCGCTGATTCTGTAAACAATCCTGCACCGAGGTCACTGCCGGCTGTGCCGGGAACAATATGTAAATAGTCTCTTGGGAAGTCGGCGCTTCGCCTGTTTTTAGGTATTTCGCACTGCTTCAACGTCACGGTACCCTGTTTAGTGACATTTACTTCGTCGAAGGTAACTTCCGAATCGGTGGGACCAAATAACTCTGAGGCGGTGCCATAACCGGAGTATTTCCTGCAATCAGTGATGATACAGTCGCGAATTCTGTATTTCTGATGATGGTTGGGGGTGCGCATCCAGAAATAGCCGCAGCGTGCGATGATGTTGTGATGAAAGTCAAAATCCTCGGCGGTCTGGTCCGTCCAGACAGCGGCGACGGATGCGCCATCAACGATGCAGTAACGCATTGCGTTGCCTTTGCTGACGCCGCCTTCTGCGCTCCAGAAAACAACGGAGGTTTCGCAATCGTAGAAGATATTGTGGTCGAGGATGGTACCATTGCCCTTGGCGACGATACAGACGTTGTAAGGTGTCGTGTTTCTGTCTCCTACAAAAACGCACTGTGTTATAACAAGGTCTTCAAGAGTCCCGCCCTCACGAAATATGGCAAAGCTCCTGGTACGATATGCCGGATTACCGAGAAATTTAAGCCCGCGAATAGTGACGTGGTTAACCTCAACCTTAAAGCTGATTGTGTAGTATCCCTCGTCTTCATTTATTTTTATAGGCTTGATGGTAGCCAGTATTACAGGCATCATCCTGGGATGCCAATTGGGGTCGTCGGGCAGTATAACAGCTTCGATAGTCAACCGATTTTCACTGGTATAAGATCGGTTGTTTTTGAACAAAACGGTTTCACTAATATCGTAGACGCCCGGATTGACCTTGATGGTGGTAGGCCCCGGCTCGTTGCTGTCGTTGACAATTGTTGCAATTTTTTCAAAGGTTCGCAGGGGTTTGTCTTTGGTCCCGGGGCTGGAATCATCACCATTCATAGCGTCTACCCAAATCGTCTCGCCAAGAACCGGCTTAATGAAACCACCAAAGACCAGCCATGTGGCTACTATCGACACAATACACATTTTTCGCAGTTCCATAAATTACTCCTTAATAGTATAATTAGTTTTATATAAAATAGTACTATATAGAACTATTATCAAGCAAAATTTCAAATTTTTTTGTAAAATTTTACTGCCCTTTAAAATCCATGCTGTTTGCCAGGACTGCACCTTGTTAGAAACCAAATCCGCGGTTACAATTAAGTCTATGAAGGCTACGATAGAACATTCGAAATTTGTGATTCTTTTTCTTGCATCGAGGCCGAAGTTTTTGGTTGCAAGCGCCGCTCCGGTTCTGGTTGGCTCCGCTGCCGGCTATGCAGTTTTAGGGACTTTTCAGCCGGTTCTTTTTTCCCTGGCGCTTCTATCGATAATGGCTCTGCACGCAGGCGCTAACATCACCAACGACTACTATGACCATATTTCCGGCAATGACTGGGTGAATAAGAATCCCACTCCGTTTTCCGGCGGCCGACGTTACATCCAAGAAGGCATTCTCTCTGCCCGAGCAACATTGCTTATGGCATTATTTTGCCTGGCTGCCGGCTCAGCTATTGGACTTGTAATATTATATCTGACGCGAAGCGTTTTTATTTTAGCTCTCGGCCTTACGGGGCTATTGGGCGGCTTTTTCTACACGGCCAGGCCTATCCAGCTTGGCTACCGCTGCATCGGTGAGTTAGTTATCGCGATGCTATTCGGCCTGCTTCCGGTATTCGGCTCATATTATTTGCAGACTCAATCTCTTAATGCGGTAGTTCTTTTGCCTGCCTTTATCGTCAGTATCTTGATTTTTTTAGTGATTCTGGTGAATGAATTTCCTGATTCTATTGCCGATGCTGCTGTGGGCAAACGGACGCTTGTCGTTCGTTTCGGCGTGTCCGTCTGCGTCTGGATTTACAGGTCGGCTTTGATTGCGAGCTTCGGCCTGGCAATAGTTATGTTGTTTTATCGAGTGACATTTTTTGCCGGGGTGTTTTATCTGCTCACGTTTCCGGTGGCGGTTTTTGCGATAAAACTCGTAAATTATGAGGATTTATCCAAGCCAGGCCAATACCGCGCCAGCCAGATGACGGTTCTCTTGCATACAGTTGGTTCCGTGGTCCTCGCTGCCGGCTTTGTTATTTCCACCGTGACAAACACGGCAATCTAACCACTTTAGTTTAATAGTAGATAGTTCGTAGTTCATAGACTATGAACTATGAACAATTTAACGAAAAACTTCCAAATGCCCGACCATACATTCCTGATGAAAAATCCGATTGACCAAATCGGTTCGGCTGCTTACACTGAATCTAAATGGAAAGGAAAATCATAATAAACGCAGATGACTTCGGTCTATGCGAGGGGGTAAATAAAGCAGTGGCTCAGGCACACACTCAGGGCGTACTAACCAGCACAACGATTATGGCCAATATGCCAGCTGCCCGGCAGGCCGTCGAAATAGCCAGGCAGCTGCCCACCCTCGGAGTAGGAGTTCATCTCAATCTGTTCGTAGGAAAACCTGTATCTAAAAGTGCCTGCGTCGATTGTCTGCTTGCTGTGGATGGTCAGTTCGCCTATTCACCCTCCAGATTATCTCTTTTGTCCGCGGTGAAACGCAAAATCAGAAACGCTATTGCAACCGAGCTGGCTGCTCAAATCCAGTGGGTTATCGATAACGGCTTAAAACCCACACATCTGGACTCGCATAAACATATCCATAATTTCCCCGTCATTTTCCCGATGGTCTGTGAGCTTGCAAAGAGCTTCAAAATCGCCGCAATACGCTGGCCTTTCGAGCCAAAGCAAGTCTGCCGAAAACCCTGGCCGTTGCCACCTGAAGGAGGGGCAAAAAGAGCTGCAATAGTGCGAGCAATGGCTAAAATAAACCGAAAGCAAAATCCGACTTTTTTTAAAACACAAGCAGTTTTAGGAATCGCGCATACAGGTAAAATAGATATTGATTTCCTGAAAACGGCGGCACTGCAAGACTCCGCAGAAACTGTGGAGATAATCACCCATCCGGGATTTATCGATGGCTTAGATAAAATGGAAACCAGACTTGTACACGAAAGGAAAATGGAGCTTGACGTCCTCTGTGACAAACAAACCAAACAGTATTTCAAGGACACGGCAATAAAATTGGTGCATTATGGCCAACTATGAGCGAAAAACAATCGATTGTTCTGTCGTGATACCTCTTTATAACGAAGAATCCGTCATAGACGAGCTGTACGAGAGATTAACCTCCACAATGACCCGAATGGGTCTGGCTTATGAGATTATCTTTGTCGATGACGGCAGCACCGACAGGACACTGGAGCTGATAAGGGATATCGCCGAAAAAGACCCAAAAGTCGTGGTCGTTGAGCTTCGCCGCAACTTCGGGCAGACCGCTGCGCTGGCTGCGGGCTTTGATACTTCAACGGGACAGACAATAATCTCTATGGACGGCGACCTTCAGCACTGCC
>CAZIED010000251.1:0-3496 GCA_964538525.1 uncultured Pirellulales bacterium
GACAGCTTTTCTACTCAGATGACGGCTAATTCAACCTTCAAAAAAGAGCTTCAAAGACGAAAAAGAGAAAAGAAATAGACAATTTTTTTTATTGAACATCCATCCCCAATTCGCCTATTGTCTGCCAAAAGCGGAAAAAGCAGGCCTATCTTCCCTAAAGTTAAGTTTTATAAAATATGAAAAAATTCAAAAAATTTTTATTTTTTTGTGTTGACACGCGATTACAGATGTAATATTTTAATTAAAATTACATCTGTAATCATAGGAGATTTACTTATGAAAAAGCTGCCCAAAATATCAGAGTCTGAATGGCTAATAATGCAAGTTTTGTGGTCGAAAAGCCCATTGACAGCAAACCAGGTCGTAGAAGATCTGAAAAAAAAGACCAAATGGAAACCAAAGACCATCAAGACACTGATAAATAGACTTTTGAAGAAAGGAGCAATAAGATTTCAAAAAGAAGGAAGAAAATACATATATTATCCGGCAGTTAGCGAAGACAAGTGTGTACGTACGGAAACGCGATCATTTTTGCGCCGTGTCTATGGCGGAGCAACCAGACCCATGCTTGCAGCCTTCTTAGAGGACGCAGACCTTTCGCTGGACGACATTACAGAACTAAAGAAAATCCTCGAGCAAAAAGGAGGAATATAAATATGCAATCTCTCAATATACCATTGCAGCCGTTCTTTGAATGGCTATCGCGGTCAACTATTCAAGCAAGTGTGCTGATTTGCCTTATTCTTCTGATTCAAGTAGTGCTACGGAGCAAAGTAGGAGCTCGCTGGCGTCACGCTCTTTGACTGGTGCTGCTACTACGCATGGTGATGCCCTGGGCACCGCAAAGCCGGGCCAGCATCTTTAATCTGATACCACAGCCCGTTCCAGTCAGCCGAGCGGAATACGACCGAGCAGAGCTTACGGATGAGACCGCTCGTTCGGCTATCACAAATGCAGGCACAACTGACACATCGTCGGTCTCAACAACAGCGGTGCCGCAAGAAACACCCAAAACACCAACTGAACTGGACGAGATAAGTAATAAAAAGACAAGCCAATTGAAACTGGACTATCAAGAAGCTGCTAATATACTGCCGCTGATCTGGCTTTTAGGTGCGGTGGGTTTGGGGATCTACATAGGCGTCAATAATTTTATTCTCTGGAGGATCGTGCAGCGTGAACGACCCTTGACCGATCAAAAGATTCTCGACCTGCTGGAAGACTGTAAGGCTGAAATGAGTGTACGAACCATTCTGGGCGTTGTGCCAACAGACAAGGTCAAGAGTGCATCCCTTTTCGGCTTTGTCCGGCCTCGGCTTCTGCTACCAAGAGGGATGATTGAAAGCCTCAGTCGTGAGGAGTTGCGATATGTTTTTCTTCACGAGTTGGCTCATCTGAAACGGCACGATATTTACTTAGGCTGGCTGACCAGCATCCTGCAGGTTTTGCACTGGTTTAATCCTTTTGTCTGGCTTGCTTTTTATCGTATGAGGGCCGACAGGGAATTAGCCTGCGATGCTCTGATTCTTACACGCACTGAGCCCGCTGAATCGAAAAACTATGGCCGAACCATTGTTAGTCTTATAGAGCGTTTTTCACAGCCACGGCGTCTGCCGAGCATGGCGGGAATCTTGGAAACCAAGTCTCAATTAAAAAGGAGGATTACCATGATTGCACAATTCAAAAAGAACTCATATCAATGGTCGCCTTTGGCTGTCATCCTGATTATTATTCTGGGCTGCGTGTCTCTTCCCGATGCTAAGCGCGAAAAAACCTCAGAGGTTTCCGCCGCAAAAAACGCATCGCCTGGCGTAATACTGCGACAGGTGAGGGAAGAAGGGGGAGGTTTTACGAGCATTTCGCCCGACGGGAAGTATTTATGCGATGTTGACTGGAAGAACACGGGTAATTTGTTCGTTCGCGAGTTAGGTACTGACAAAGAATGGCCTCTGACTGGCAAAAAATCTTGGCAGGACTCCGATTATGCTCTTGACTCTGCAATATCGCCTGACAGCAAGAGGGTAGCTTACCTATGGTATGACGCCAAGGATACGACTTCCGACTTGTATGTAGTCAGCCTGGACGGTTCGGGACATCGCGTCTTGCGGCGTGGTGAATATCTTGTTCCGAGAGCTTGGTCACCCAATGGCGAGCGCATTCTGGGAGTTTTGTTCAAAGATGATAAAACGAAAGAGGTTGTCTTGGTCTCCGCCGCGGATGGTTCCATACAGGTAATTAAAGACATAGGCAAGTCCTATCCTGGAATGTTCAGCGTCTCAGTTGATGGACGATATATGGCATACGACTTACCGCAGGAAAAGGATGATTCAAAACGCGATATTTTTGCCTTCAGTCTCGAAGATAAGCATGAGATTTACCTCGTTACGCATGTAGGTGACGATAGATTGCTTGGTTGGACACCCGACGGAAGAGGTATCCTGTTTACAAGCGATCGACTCGGCACTCAGGATGTGTGGTTTCTTCGAGTGGCAGATGGCAAACCAGTGGGACTCCCAAAATTAGTTAAACCTCAGATAGGCGAAATTTCACCGGTCGGATTTACCCGCAGCGGCTCCTACTATTATATCCTCAAACATTATGCCTGGGACATCTATGTTACGAAGCTTGATCTAGAAACGGGTCAAGTCTTGGTGCCACCAGCACCTATCCGCAACGTAGGTACTGATGGTGTCCCTGATTGGTCACCCGATGGCCAGTATTTGGCTTACACATTGAGATGGGCGCCCGACAAGAGGCAAGGTAAATCAGGAGTGATCCATATCAGGTCCATGAGTACAGGTCAGGAACGTGAGCTGGATACCAAGCTTCCATATTTCTGGTTTATTCGCTGGTGTCCTGACGGCCAATCGATCTTGGCCACAGACTTTGAAAAAGATTTGCCCCAAGTGGTCTATAAGATTGATGTAGAAACGGGCAAGCACTCAACCTTGGTGCGGAGCGAAAAGGAGAGGATCGTCAGGGCCGAGTTGACTCCGGATGAGAAGAACATCTTTTACGAAAGTCAGTACAGGAGCGATGGATCCGCCCCCAGAGTAATGCGCCTAACAGTTAGGAACTTAGAGACTGGTGGAGAGAAGGAAATCCTACGAGCAACGTACCCGCCTTTTTTGCAGCTCCGGCGGTGGAATCTGTCGCCTGATGGAAAGCGTGTGGCTGCTCGCATCCTTGACGAAAAAGGTTCTATCTTGAAAATCATCTCTACTACAGATGGAGAATGCAGAGATCTGCTTCGTAAAGATGACCCAAGAATCGATGATATTGCCTGGACGCCCGACGGCAAGAATGTTCTATTCACTTTAGGGAACGACCTGTGGCGAATTTCTGCCGACGGTGGCGAACCACGAAAGCTCCAGACATGGAAAGAACGTTCTTTGGGTCTGCGCGTACATCCAGATGGACAAACTATCGCTTATTTCACTGGAGAAAGCAAATATGAAGTCTGGGTGATGGAGAACTTTCTGCCGGCGGGTGAATA
>CAZIED010000252.1:0-3482 GCA_964538525.1 uncultured Pirellulales bacterium
TCAAATACCCCTCTATGTCAAGCTTGTTCTTAAAGCTTGCAATTAACTTAGTGATATCCTCGAAAAATAGCTGACGATGTTCCTCAACTGGTAACGGCTCGGTTTCCTTCAAAAGTGAGAGTTGTCCCTGTTCTTCGAAAAAGGCAAGATAATATCTTTCTGGCTTTATATACTCTCGCCAGAATTCTAAGAATATCTCTGTGTTGTCAAAAATGGTTTGTAGAGTATATTGCGTGTATATGTTATTATTATAAAATCGCCACGTGTAACCGTCCGTTAGAATGCCGTATTTCTTCTCTAAATCAATTTGGTACTGTAATAATTGACCTTTACCTGCATTTATGTTTCCATACCTTTCTACTTCTACAGGGATATTAATTTCCGGCGTTATATAAATAGTGATATCAGGCTGGCGCGAACCTTTAGATGTTTTCTTTTCCAAAAATTCTTGTTTTCTATTCTCTAACTTTGTCGAATTGAGCCCGACTTTTAGCACAAACACATCTGGAGATTTTAATACGTCCTTAACGAATATCTCTACACCCGTACCAACTTCTCTAACTTCGTAGAAAGATGATTCCTTGCGCCACTTGCTGCGTAGCTCCGAAATAGACAACAACCCTCTCGACATATGAACCCTTTCTTATTCACCTTCCCATTAAACAATACCCAAACCTGCAATTCCCGTCAAGCCAAAGCTTCCGGCCTGCCGGGTTCCTCCGGCGATCCACAATCTAAGGGACACGATTCACGAGTTCCGAGCCACTGATTATAGGATTCCCTATTTCTCCTAATTTAACAAAATGTTAATTTATAAAAAGTGCTATATTTTTGTCAATTTTTGCTCAAAAAGCGCGCGTTTCTGTAAATTTTTGAACATTTCTGCTCATTTTTGCACACTTTTTAACCCATTTTTTCTTGTCTAATTTACCCAAGCCCCACAATTTGACATGCGAACTGCATTTTTGCACGGGAATTGACTATGGCCTCTGAAAAATTGCCAAAAAATGCCAATTTTTGAAAATTCCGGATAATTTAAGTTCAGAATCGTGTTAAATGGCGTAAGCCATCCCTAACGGGACTGAGCAAAAAACTTTGAGCTAACGAATAGTTGTTTTTCGAGAAATACCAAATCCAAATAAGGATTTGAAATAACACTTTATCCAGCCGGCGGATTTACTTGAGCATTTCAGCCAAATCTTCGTCAACACTGCCTATAGGTTTGATGTTGAACTTATCAACAAGCACATTCAACACATTAGGACTAACAAATGCCGGCAGGCTTGGCCCAATGCGAATATTCTTAATTCCAAGAAACAACAGTGTCAGCAGAATCGCCACCGCTTTCTGCTCAAACCACGAAAGCACCAACGAAAGCGGCAGTTCATTAACGCTGCAATTAAATGCCTTTGCCAGTACGTTTGCAATCTGAATCGCCGAGTAAGCATCGTTACACTGCCCGCAATCGAGCAGCCTCGGTATTCCGTCGATCTGGCCGAAATCGAGCTTATTGAACCGGTACTTGCCACAGGCCAGTGTCAAAATCACACAATCCTTCGGCACCTTCTGTGCAAATTCGGTGTAGTAATTTCGGCCTGGCTTTGCACCGTCACAGCCGCCGATGAGGAAAAAGTGCCGGATTTTGCCTTGCCTGACCAGCTCGATAACTTTTCCTGCAACGTTCGTTACCGCATGATGGGCAAAGCCGATCATAATATATTTTTCAGGTGCATCCTCTGTAAATCCACGTTCTGCCAACGCCGCTTTAATCACTGGCGCGAAGTCACGGCTGGAAATATGTTTTACTCCATCCCAACCGACAACGCCGGAGGTGAAAATCCTGTGCTTGTAGCTATCCTTTGGCTTTTGCAGGCAGTTTGTAGTCATAAGAATCGCACCGGGGAATTCATCAAATTCCTTTTGTTGCTCCTGCCATGCACCGCCATAATTGCCTACTAAGTGCTTATACCTTTTGAGCTTCGGATAAGCATTACATGGCAGCATCTCACCATGAGTATAAACATTTATCCCCTTGCCCGCAGTCTGCTTCAGCAATTCCTCCAAATCCTTTAAATCATGTCCTGAGACAACAACACATTTGCCTTTCACAGGTGTAACGCGCACTTTTGTAGGCTCAGGATGCCCATACGTCTCGGTGTTGGCTGAATCCAGCAGCTCCATCGCCTTAAGATTTATCTGGCCGCATTTGAGCACTTTCTGTAGTAAATCATTGGCATCGCTTGGTCCATGTGTGAGGTAATCCAACATTTCATGAAATTGAGCGCAAAGCTCCTTATCTTCCTTGCCTAATATGTGGGCATGGTCAGCATAAGCCGCTGCTCCTTTAAGGCCATAAGTAATCAGCTCCTGCAGGCCTGCTGACTCTTGGCCGAGCTTATCGATGCGATTTTGAATCGTAACCGACTCGCCCTTGCGTATCACCTCATCTAAGTCATCCGTATCTTCCCACCAGGTGACAGGGCAATTCATTACCTCAGGTTTTCGACCTGTCTTTCTCACGGCATCTTCGTATAGCTTTTTGGCCTTATTCTTTATCTCAATCGCCTGTCTAATGAGCTGCATGAATCTGCCGGAGTCGAAATTCACATTAGTAAGGGTGCTAAAAAGTGCTTCTATCATAAAAACATCAACGTTTCTGTCACTTACGCCGAGCTTATATGCCCTGTGTGCATGTCGTGAAATATCTTTCACCGCATAGATCAATAAATCCTGAAGGGCCGCTGTCTCCGGGTCTTTTCCGCAAACGCCATGGGCCGTGCATCCTGTTCCCTTCGCAGTTTGCTCACATTGATAACAAAACATATTCATAATTATTCATCTCCACTTGAATTACCGTTCACTTTTGGTTCTTTGAAAAGATTTCTCTCCCCACACTGTTTAGCATACAGACACCACTGGGCACAGCCGAGGTCTATTTTCGGATTGACCACCATACAACCACACTTACGACACTTCAGTTTCGGCTCATCTTTGAAGAACTCCACTGACTGGCCGCAATCTGGACATTGCACCTCAAAAATATCTTCCGGCTTCCAAAACCTCTGGTCTTGTCCAGGGCATCTGAACATTTTTAATTCCCCATTTCTACAAAAAATTGTGCATTTACGCACGAATCATCGTCAACAACATCTTAAATTTTTCATCTGCTGCAACGGCATGAGAAATATTGGCCGGCATTATAATAATCTGGCCGGAAGCAACTTCAACATCTTTACCGCCTATGGTTAACCGTGCCTTGCCGTCGAGAATCTGAACAACCGCATCATAAGGTGCCGTATGCTCGCTTAACTTCTGACCTTTATCGAAGGCAAAAAGCGTAATCGTCCCAGCCGATTTATCCAATATGGTCTTACTGACAATCGAATCCGTAGAGTAATCGACTAATTTCTGCAGGTTTTGCCCCTTTCCCATGCAAGCCTGCAATAAAGTCGCTTCATTTCCTCTCTTGCTCATCTCTTTCT
>CAZIED010000253.1:0-3382 GCA_964538525.1 uncultured Pirellulales bacterium
CAGTTACGGAGGCGGATTCAGCGGCGGCCGTGTCATCGTGCAAAACCAGGACAGAAGATCTACGGGAATAGCTATTCCAACTTTACCAAGCGACTCAGGGTTCTCCTCGACTACGACCCTTATTATTCGCACAAAAAGAGCGAATATTGACGCCTTCGCAAAAGGCGAACTGGATTTAGATAAATTCCGCCAGCGTGTGCAGATTTTCTTACAATGATTGTTCAGAAATCAGGTTGCAGGTCGGATTAAAAAAGGCACAAAGGCACAGAGGCACAAAGGCGCAAAGTCAATTGTGCTCCTTTGTGCCTTTGTCCATTTGGTACATTGTTAGGAATTAAGAGTTCATTGATGAACAAATTACCATGAACAATGAACACCGAACACTGAACTATTTTATATGTCGAGGTTTTGTACTTCGAGGGCATGCTCTTGTATGAAGGCACGGCGTTGCTCAACGTCATCGCCCATCAATATGCTAAAGAGCCTGTCGGCCTCGCCGGCATCGTCAAGACGAACGCTCAAAAGCGTCCTCGTAGCGGGATTCATCGTCGTCTGCCACAGCTGCTCGGCGTTCATCTCGCCCAGACCCTTGAACCGTTTTATGTCTATTCCTTTTCCGCCTATCTGCCTGATAGCCGGGCATACATCCACAAGCGTCGGGACGTCGAAAGTATCCTTGTCGTTGACCAGCTGAAACCTTGTTACAGGCTTGCCGCCCGAGGCTTCGCTATCGTCTGATTCGGCGGGTAATAACGGAGGGAGAAAATCGTTAATATCCAGATTAAAATCGGCCTTAAGTTTTTCGTTTATCTGATTGATGCGCGTTACCTCATGCAGCTCCACGGCATCCGGGAATCTTTCAGCATCAGCTTCTGCATCCCCTGCTCCTTCCTTCAGCTCGTCCAGCCTCTTCTCAAATTCGGTATTATCAAAAAAAGCCTCTTGCTTCGTTGTATCAACGGTTTTCACACGAATAATAAACCGCGGCAGGCCGCCTCTGGACGGGTTATAATAAGTCTTTACGAACTGATTAAAATCTATTCCACGTCTATTTAAAATCATTATGATACGCTCGGCATCAGCCAAAAGCTTCACCAGCGCCTCAAGACTCTCACCCGTGACTTTGACCTCCCCCGCAGCATTCTTTCCCTTCTTTGTTTTGTTCTTGCCCATGCCGCGAATTATAAGCTCCGTGCCCTCGAGGCCGCGTGCAATCATTCTCCTGCGCATCTGATGCTCGCTTATAATATATTCCGATTTTTTCTGGCCCTTGCTTCTAATCTCGTACAGGGGCGGCTGAGCGATAAAAATCTTACGGTCGAGAATCAACTGTAGCATCTGCCTGTATAAAAATGTAAGAAGCAAAGTCCGTATATGGGCGCCGTCAACATCTGCATCTGTCATCAGGATAATCTTGCCGTATCGGCACTTACTTACATCGAACTCATCTGCGCCAATGCCGGTTCCCAGAGAGCTTATGATTGTTCGGATTTCGTCGTGGGCGAGCATCTTTTCAAGGCGGGCCTTTTCCACATTAAGGATTTTACCCTTCAGCGGCAGAATAGCCTGAATGTTTCTATCTCTTCCTGCCTTTGCCGAGCCGCCCGCGGAGTCACCTTCCACAATAAATATCTCGGTTATTTTCGTCTCCCTGCTGACACAATCCCAAAGTTTTCCAGGCAGATTGGTGCTGCTGAGCGCGCCTTTGCGCCTGGTTAGCTCACGCGCTTTTCTGGCAGCCTCTCTTGCCGCAGCGGCTTGAATAGCCTTGTTTAAGATTCGCTTTGACTCAGCCGGATGCTCCTCCAGGTAATGACCGAGCTGCTCATTAACCATAGTTTCAACAAACGTGCCGGCTTCTGGGTTTGTAAGTCTGACCTTCGTCTGCGCTTCAAACTGTGGATTGGTTAGTTTAATCGCAACAACAGCCGTCAAACCTTCTCTGAGGTCTTCACCGGTTGTTGCCTGGCCGTTCCTTAATAAATTATTGCTCTTGGCGTAATAGTTCATCGTACGCGTTAGAGCGGCCCTAAAGCCTGAAAGATGTGTACCGCCGTCGATATTGCGTATGTTATTAGCAAAGACTAATACGTTTTCATTATAGCCGTCATTATACTGCATAACTACTTCACAGCTCATCTTTGATTCCGGGTCCTCTTTAGATAGATAAATGACATCACTGTGCAGAACTTCCTTGCCCTCGTTTAAGTGTTTCACAAAGGCCCTTAAGCCCTCCTCAAACCTATAAACTTCCTTCTTATCCGTCCTATCGTCTTTGAAGGTAATTTTTAGTCCCGGAGTCAGGTAAGCAAGCTCACGTATTCTTTTGGACAGGGTATCATAAGAGAACTCAACATCACCGAATATCTCTTCATCGGGCATAAAAGTTACTTTAGTGCCGCGTTTATTCGATGGGCCTACCTCTTCAACCGGTCCACATCTTTTTCCGCGGACGCACTCAAAGTGAAAATGCCTGCCGTCACGGTACACATCGGCCTCAAGCAATTCGCTCAAGGCATTTACAACGCTGACTCCCACGCCATGCAAACCGCCCGCGACCTTATAGCTCTCGGAGTCAAACTTACCTCCTGCATGCAGAGTTGTCAGCACAACTTCCAGGGCGCTTACCTTGGCCTCCTTATGCTCCTCGACGGGTATGCCTCTGCCATCATCCTCAACCGTGCAGGTGCCATCAGCCCCGATGCGTATGCTTATGTTATTACAGAATCCAGCCAGAGCCTCATCTATAGAGTTATCCAGCACTTCATAGACCAGATGATGCAGCCCACCGACGCCTCGGTCGCCGATATACATGTCAGGCCTTTTGCGGACGGCATCGATACCGCCGAGAATCTTTATGCTGCTTGCATCGTATTTATGAACTTTCACATCTGTTTGTGGCATACATCCCGTACCTTACTTTACGTTCATTGTTCATAGTTGATAGTTCATCGATGAACAAAGAACAACGAACTCATAACCCTTTAATGCACATATTTAAATTTCGGTAATTCTCCGTTTTTGCTTCAAAATTTGTGACGTCTATACCGCTAAATATGCCTGCGGATGTCTCTCACCCAATAGAGAGCTTGATATTTTTGATTTGGGCCTGCGGACAACGCCTTTTAATCTCGGCAAGGATATCGTTACTGCACAACCTCAGCTCATACATATACGAAGGCGAATCCACCTGCACTTTAAGCTGACTTGCCGTGATATCCACAATTTTACTATGCCGGCCGATCTCAGAAGGTAATATCTGATGCCAGAGCATGGTCAAAGCCTCGAATCTTTCGTGCTGTGGCTCTAAGTATTCCTCCACAAGCTGAATTAGAGCATCACCCAGCTTTACTGATGTATCGTGTGTAATCCGCGTATTCCC
>CAZIED010000254.1:0-3380 GCA_964538525.1 uncultured Pirellulales bacterium
AAGATGGGGACAGCCGATGCTTGAGAAAAAGATTAAATGGACCGAGCAGCAAAAGCGAGCTATCGAAGCGCGGGGAAGTGACGTTTTGGTCACTGCGTCAGCCGGCACCGGTAAAACTGCGGTTCTTTCGGGTAGATGCATTGATATCGTATCCGACAAATCTATATGTCCCGATGTCTGGAGTGTGCTGGTGCTGACTTTTACTGACATGGCCGCCGAAGAAATGCGCAGCAGGATTGCTCGGCAGTTAACAGATGCGCTTGCAGAAAGTAGCGACCCTAACCTGAAACGTCATCTTCATCAGCAGATTATACTGCTGCCAGGCGCCGACATCAGCACGATTCATTCATTTTGCAAGCGCCTTATCACAGAATATTTTTACAGGCTTGCACTTGATCCTGCTTTTAAGGTAATAGATGCCGATGAATCGAGGCTGCTAAAAGCAGAAGTGCTCGAAAAAACAATCGAATGGGCCTGGCAGCAGAGTGACCTGCAGCAAACACTTCCGCAGCTTTTATATCGACGCGACCTTCGCCCAAACGAGGGTTTTCTTACAAAAATAATTGAGATTAGCGATTTTCTTGATGGCGTAGTTTCACGGCAAAACTGGTACGAAAGGGCGGCTCGGCTTGCTGAAATCGCAAGCCCATTTTCAACAAGCCTCGGCGAAAAACAAAAACAAATTATCGCAGACAGACTGCAGCAAATCTTCCTTCAGATAAGCTTCGCAATGAGGCTTTATGAAAGCCAGAATGCCAGCGGTAACTGGGCAATAAAATGGAAGGAAACTTTTGCCGAGCCTGTTGCTAAATACATCGAGCTTATAAAATCAGGTAGCTGGGAAAGATTCAGCCAGGAGTTAAGGAACCACCAAAGGCCGTCAAGATATGAATACAAACCTAAAGAGCTGGAAGGCACGGTTGCGGAGATTATCAAAAACATCACCAAGGCCTCCAAAGAATCTTTTGACAAGCTATTCGACCTTGCGGTTTTAAATCCCGACTACCTCGATGTTTTAAGCAGCTCTGTCGGTTCACAGACGTTGGTGCTTATAAGGCTTTTGAAAAAATTCGACCAGTTGTATAGCCTCGCCAAGTCCACCTCTGGCGGAGTCAGCTGCATGGATTTTGCCGACCTTGAGCACTATGCTTTGAAGTTGTTAGTAGATGAAAAATTTTCGGAAGAAAGGATAGTGCCTTCAGAGGTAGCTTTGGCGCTTCGACAAAGATATAAAAATATATTCGTCGATGAATATCAGGATATAAATTCGGTACAACGGCTTATCCTCGATATGCTTAGCCCAGGCGGAAATATCTTACAAGTCGGCGATGTCAAGCAGAGTATTTATGCCTTTCGCGGAGCTGAGCCGGATATTTTCATCGAGCAGCTGAAGCTGGCATCAACAGACCCGCAAAACGCACCAAAAGGGCTGCGTGTTGATTTGAACGCCAATTTTCGCTCGGTTAAGGGAATACTTAATTTTGTTAATAAATTATTCTCACGGATAATGACTGCCTCCGGCCTTGGCCGGATAGACTACGATGAGTCGGCTCAATTGAACCCAGCGCTTCTCTCGGAGCAGGGAATACAAGGCACGGAACAGGTGGTGGAATTCCACATCCTTGATGAGGCCGATAGCCGAGGTGAAGCCCTGGAATCCGCAGATGACGAAAATTTTGGCCTTGTCAGCTCCAGACAGCGCCAGGCTGCGATGATTGCACGGCGCATTAAACAAATGATCGGTGCGGAGACGGGAAAAGCAGAGTTTCAGATATACGATAAAGAGCTGGAGCAGCACAGAGATGTTGAATATCGTGACATTGTAATATTAATGCGCTCTCTTGCCAAAAAGGCCGAAGACTATGTAGAGGTGCTTCACCTGTCCGGCGTGCCGGTCAGTTGCCAGGGGACAGCCGGCTATTTCGAGGCGACCGAGGTTACCGACATGCTGGCCTTGCTGAAAGTTCTGGATAATCCACAGCGTGACATTGAATTAGCTGCGGTATTGCGAAGCCCATTTTTTAATGTCAGCGACTCTGAGCTGGCAAAAATAAAGATAAACAGTGACACATTGGAAACTAAAAACTCAAACCTGCCCCGAGCGCAGTCGAGGGGACTCAAACCTGCCCCGAGCGCAGTCGAGGGGACTCAAAACTATTACGATTGTGCCATGCAGTATATCCGGTCGGGGCCGGATGCCGAGCTTGCCGAAAAGCTCAAAGATATTTTTTCTCAGCTTGAGCACTGGCGGACGCTTGCCAGACGTGGCAATTTAGCTGATTTGATATGGCAAATCTATCGTCAGACTCACTTTTTGCCGTATGTCTCTGCGCTACCTGCCGGGCAAGCCCGCAGAGCCAATCTTCTAAAGCTGCACGATAGGGCCATCCAGTTTGAAGGTTTTGTCACGAGCAGCGGCATGCCCTCACTTACGCGCTTTATCAGCTTTATCGAGAAGCTTCAGGAATCGGGCCAGGATTGGTCACCGGCTGAGCCGGCAGCATCAGTTGGTAATGCCGTTCGCATTTTAAGCGTTCATAAAAGTAAAGGCCTTGAATTTCCGGTCGTCTTTTTAGCGGAGTTGAACGGCAGGTTCAATAAAGAGGATATTTCCGCTGATGTGCTGGCAGATGCGAGTGACACGCTGGGATTACAGGTTATAGACCGCAGCTCCAATAGCAAGCTATCCAGCCTCGCCCATCAGGTCATCGCGGAAGAAAAGCTTACAAAGATATTAGCCGAGGAGATGCGTATCCTTTATGTTGCCACCACGCGTGCCAGAGACAGGCTCATTTTAACCGCCTGCCAAAAGCTGAATCATTGCAAAGATATTATTTCAAATGGCTTCTTTTTCAGTGGTGATACTATCCCTGATTGGCTGCTTCGAGACAGCCGCAGTCTCTTGGATTGGATATTGTATGCGCTTTCCGACCAAAACTCTTTGCATAATGCTTTTGAAACCGGCTTATCAGAGAAAGCTGCCAATGATGATTTGTTCGGTTTAAAACTTTACACACAAGCAGAATTGCTGGAGCTGTCGGATTTTATTTTGAAGCTGAAGGCCGGTAAATCGCAAATTGCCTCTGCTCCTGAAAAGTCACGCTCAAAGGAGGGACAGTCGATACTTATGCAGTTGAAAAAGGATTTAGCGTGGCAATACCGGTTCGGCGATTCGCCTTTTTTGCCTGCGAAACTATCGGTGTCGCAATTAACGCATCGCAACGATGAATACGTAAAGTTTGATTATTCAAAAGTATTAGAGCGACGACCTATGAACGATGGACGAGGGACGCCTGTCCCGAGCAGAGTCGAGGGGAGTGACGAGAGATTCATCCTTCGCAGTAGCCCCCGACAAGTCGGGGCTGCTACGGAGAATGGAC
>CAZIED010000255.1:0-3377 GCA_964538525.1 uncultured Pirellulales bacterium
TTTGGTGGCCTATTTGGTAGAGGAGAACCACGATTTCACGATCGTGATCATGATCGTGATCATGGTCATGGTCATGGTTTTGTGAGAGTAGTAGTGTTTCCGCCGCGAATAAGGCCGGTGGTTATTTTCCCACCCCGCAGGATATTTGTCGAGCCGAGCGTTGTAGTCATTCCTCCCATAACCACTACTACAACGGTGATTGTCCCGGAGGAAACTGTTACGGTCTGGATTACAAACGGCAACGGCTCTAAATCGGCTGTGACGCTGAAAAAAGAAAAGCAAGGTCCCGGGTATATAGGCCCAAAAGGTGAATACTACTCAAGCATGCCAACAGAAGAGCAGCTTGAAGTGCTATACGGTATCAGGCCGGCTGCAACCGTAAAGAGCAGTTTTACGGTCTGGATTACCAACGAAAACGGCTCGATGTCACCTGTAACACTTGTTCGAAAAAACGGAGGCTTCATTGGGCCATCAGGTGAGTATTATCCAAATATGCCGACCGAGGAGCAGCTTAAAAGCCTATATAGTCCACAGGCAAAGGTGCAAGCTGAAGAAGGTAGTGTTCTCGTATGGGTTGATAACAGCGATGGAACGAAAACGTCGGTGGTGCTGACAAAGCAGGGTTCTGAATACGTAGGACCAAATGGTGAGCACTATCAGAGCATGCCGACAAAGGAACAACTGAAAATGATGTACAGCCAGAAATCGATGAAAGTTGCATCAAACAGCACAACTGTGTGGATACAGAACAGCGATGGTTCCAAAACACCGATAACTTTACAAAAAGATGGTTCTAATTTCATTGGGCCGGCAGGTGAGAAGTATTCGAGCATGCCAACGGAGAGCCAGCTGAAACTGTTATACGGCTCGGCTGCCGAGGGAAGTGAAAATGAATTGAGCTGTGTAATTACAAAGAATGACGGAACGAAGGCAACTATTGTTCTAAAGAAGGAAGGTTCGGACTTCGTGGGCCCAAAGGGCGAGCACTATGAGAATATACCAACCGAAGAGCAGCTAAGGATGATTTACGGCAAATAACTGTTAATAAGACCGCGGCATTTTGCAAATTATTTGGCTTTTTTGCAAGCTCGTCTGGATTTGATTAAAAGAAAAAAAATACTTATAGCCGGCCAGGTACAGGGTGTAGGTTTTCGACCGGCTGTGTATCGGCTGGCGTGCGAGCTGGGCCTTGCCGGCTTTGTTTATAACGACACTAAAGGCGTGACAATCGAGCTGCAGGGAGAAGATGAAAAAATAGCCGAGTTTTTAGCTCGTTTGCAATCAAGAGATAGGCCGCCGTTAGCCCAGATAAAATCATGCAAAGTAATAGATGTACCTGTCATCGAGGTGGAAGATAAATTCGTTATTGGGGTAAGCGCCACCGATGGCTCCGCTTTGTCGCAGGTAACTGCCGACATCGCCACCTGCCAAGACTGTCTTGTCGAGTTGAACGATGAGAAGGATTTTCGGTACGGCTATCCATTTATAAATTGCACTAATTGCGGGCCGAGATATTCCATCGTCAAAACAATTCCCTACGACCGGCCCAATACCACGATGTCGGTCTTTAAGATGTGCGACAGATGCGCCGCACAATATAAGGATGTCACTGACAGGCGTTTCCACGCCCAGCCGGTTGCCTGTGTCGCGTGCGGGCCGAAAATCTGGCTGACAGACAGAAAAGGAAAAACAATAAAAACAGGAACCGACAATGTAATCGCTGAGGCTGCGCGGTTGCTTCGCTTGGGAAAGATTGTTGCGATAAAGGGCGTTGGCGGATTCCACATTGCTGTCGATGCGCTTAATGACAAGGCCGTCCGCAGACTTCGGCAGCGAAAAAGGCGGGACCATAAACCCTTTGCTATGATGACCGATTCGATTGTGAAGATAAGAAAGTATGCCATCGTTAGTGAATCAGCCGAGAGGCTCTTAAAAAGTCCGCAGGCCCCAATTGTTTTGCTGCCGAGAAAGAAAGATTCAGCCATAGCGCCGGCTGTCGCAGAGGAAGTTGACAGTCTCGGCTTTATGTTGTGTTATGCTCCGCTACATTATTTGCTCTTTGAACAAGGGTTGGAAGTTTTGGTGATGACCAGCGGCAATATCTCCGATGAGCCGTTGATTTGTAAGAACGAAAAGGCGCTGGAACGGCTCGGCTGCATTGCCGATGCCTTTTTGATGCACGACCGAGAAATCTATCGGCAGGTTGATGACTCGGTAGTACATTTTATCGACGATAAGCCTATCCCTTTGAGAAGAGCAAGAGGATATGTGCCGACGCCGATTTTTATTAGACGTTCGTCCCCTCGACTTGGTTCGACTTCGCTCACCACAGGTCGCTCGGGGCAGGCGTGCGTGATGCGTGATGCGTCAGAAGTAAAACAAGAAACGCAATACGCAATACGCAATACGCATCACGAAATAATCTCTCCGCGGGACATTTTCGCAGCGGGGGCGGATATGAAAAATACCTTTTGCTTTGTCAAGCAAAATCAGCTTATCTGCAGCGAACATATCGGCGATCTTGAAGATGCAGAAGTCTATCATCATTACATCGACTCGGTTGAACACCTGCGGAAACTATTTGAGGTCGAGCCGAAGGTTGTTGTTTGTGACCTGCATCCTGCTTATTTATCCACGCAGTATGCTCTTTCAATACCGAATGTGAAGGTTATTCAGGTTCAGCATCATTGGGCGCACATTGCATCGGTTTTGGTTGAGCACGGCCTGGAGGGGCCGGTCATCGGCATCGAGTGTGACGGTACCGGCTACGGCACCGATGATGCCATCTGGGGCTGTGAGTGCATGATAGCGACATTGGAGAAGTTTGAGCGGTTCGGCCACTTAGCTTACTACGACTTAGCTGGTGCGGATAAGGCGAGCAAAGAAGCCGTTAGGCCGCTTTTGTCATTATTAAAAAAAGCATACGGAAGCGAATTTGCCTTACAGAAATTTGATTGGCTGTTTCAGCGAATCGAGCTTAACAAGAATGAAAATACGCAATACGCAATACGCAATACGCAATACGTTTTGGAGCAGCTTGAAAAACGTGTTAATTGTGTAAAGACTTCCAGCTTAGGCAGGGTTTTTGATGCTGTTGCTGCAATGCTCGGCTTGGGCAGCTACAACCATTTTGATGCGCAACTTCCAATGGCGATTGAAGCGATTGCCGCTTGCGATGTTAATGACCACTACGAGCTTGAGGCGTATTCACCACCGGGCGAAGGCCACCAATTCGGCCTCGATGCAACCATAAGGCAGATTGTCAGTGACATAAAAAAGGGAGTAGATGCGAGTATTATTTCTGCAAAGTTTCACAATACTATTGTCGAAATTTTACTCGGTTTCGCCGTTATTTGCAGGTCGGAAACTAACTTAAA
>CAZIED010000256.1:0-3323 GCA_964538525.1 uncultured Pirellulales bacterium
TAAGCCACGCACCATATTCAAATGATAAGAAGCTCTACCTTCTATGTTCCACACAGGTTAACTCCCGGGAAGCCGCGCCATCTTGCCTCCGTGTCCCCCCGTGCTACCCAGGATAAGTCACGCTCCTCTTTTCCACCTCCCGGCTGGCTGCGTGGCCGGGAATGCTTGTGGTTAATGCTTTTTTAGTCATTTTGGTCTCCCTTGTCTTTCTGGTTTCTTTGGTTTATCTGGTTTATCTGGTTTGCTCTCCACGTCATTGGGTCGTTGAGTCGTGGGGTCGTAGGGTCATTAAGCCAAAAAGCTCAAATAATTAGCGGCCATAATCATCATCGAAGCGTTCGATGTCGTCCTCCTCCAGGTATTCGCCGTTCTGTACCTCGATGATCTCAAGGGGGGTTTTCCCGGAATTTTCAAGCCGGTGCAGGGTCGATTTGGGGACATAAGCAGATTCGTTCTCGTGGATGAAGATCTCCCTTCCGCCTATTGACACCTTCGCGGTTCCCTTGACCACCACCCAGTGCTCGGAACGGTGGGAGTGCATCTGAAGACTGAGCTTTTCTCCCAGATTCACAACGACCCGCTTGATTTTATACCTCGTGCCCTGTTCGAGGACGGTGTAATTTCCCCAGGGATGGTAGGTGGTGATGGGATGTAAAAAAAACTTTGTAGCAAATTTTCAACAACTGTCAATAAGAATTTTTAGGTAAAACTACTGCTTTATAATAGGTATTTTGGCTTTTTGAGCAGGATCTGGTTCTCCGGGCGGCCATGAAACGCTGTTGGCACGTAACTTGCCCACTGTAGCCTGCTTGCTTCATAATGGCCCCCTTGACAGTAAGCAAAAATTATTACCCTTAAAAAGTCTCGCTTATTGCCAAAATCCGAAAAAGAACAAATCAGTGTGCTGGAATTATTTGTTTAGCGCAAACTCTGTCCCCCTCGGTGTACCGACGCGGGTCAAGAAAAACAAAAGCAAGCAGCTTCTTCTTAAGGCACTAAGGCATCACCTTTTCATCAGTAAAAACAGCCGGATGAATAGAGAGATCTGCAACGAGCCTTTCAGCCATCTTAGACTCGGGACGCAATTGCAGACATATCTTTGCCTGGCGCATTGCTTCCGGTATTTTCCCCATCTCCATAAGTAGTCCTGCGAGTTCCAGCCGCCAACCGACTTGATTATAGTCCAGCGCCAAGGCACGACGGTAGCATTCTACTGCTGCATCGTTCTGCTGTCCTTTTCTGTAGATATTTGCCAAGGATATAAACATCCACGCCGTAGCCCCAGGTTGTGAGCATCTTGCTTCAAGTAAATCTTTGATTTTTCCCCGCGCCTGCTCAGCAAGGTCGGCATACTCCATATCATCAAAAAGATTTGCCACATACTGTAGTCGACCAATATCTTCTCCAGCGATTGAGATAGCCAATTGAGGTTGACTAAGATAATCGATGTATATACTTAAAACAGTTGAGAACAATCCCCCATCCAACTGTACAGCCCTATTTAACTTTTCAATGCTGTCTTCATACCTTCCTTCTAAAACATCTACATAGCCAGCAAGGAAACAGATTCTCGGATTACAAGGTGCCAGCAGAAACCCTTTTCTTATTTTCTCTGCTCCGGAGCTGTCACCCAGAATAAACTTCTCAATCCAGCCAACCATGCTATAGGCTGGTCCGTATGTTGGGCAAAATGTACGGGCTTCATTGAACCCATTCACAATGTCACGAACAGACAGCGTCAAATTATCAGATACAGTTATGTTTGTTGCACCTGGGTCTATTGTTCTGCTTACCGACTGCCAACGATAAACATTAAGTCCGTGCCCATACTCTATATTATCTGGCTGATATTTTGACGCCATAGAAGCATTAGCAATCAGCTTTACATATTCTTGTTCCGTCCCCTGCCAGTTCTTTTCACTGAGGTTTTGCGCTACCACTCGGGCTTTTTTCCAGTATTCTTCGGCAATTCTAGCTCTGTTAGCTTCAATAAACGCCCATACACAAATCCCACATACACCAACAGTCAGAAGACAGATGACGGATGATGGAAGACAGAAGTTTATTTTCCGTCCTCTGTCCACTGTCCTCTGTTCTCTGCACTGCTGAGCTAATCCCAAAAGTAGTGCACAAAAAATGGCGGTTAAAATTGCATTTGCTGGAAGATGCTGGCCAAAATCACTCAAGCTATGGATAAGTATTGCCAGAATACCAAAACCAAGCCCATACGCCGCTGAATAGATAGGCTGTTCAGTGATTCGAGTGCTTCTCCCATAGTTCGACCAGATAATTATTCCAAATATTATTAATGAGACTAAACCGAGCAGGCCTATCTCTTCTAAAACCTGGGCATATTCGTTTTCTGCGTATGCAGCTAAGGGAACTATTGTTGAGCGATCAAACATTGGGTAAACTACCAAATGTGTTCCAAGCCCGGTTCCAAATATCGGAAATTTACGGAAAGCAATGAGTATGTCACTCACTATTTGTAATCGGCTGCCTTGAGCTTCGTGGAAATCTCGCAGACTTGCCAGCCGGTCATAAACAGCGTCAAAACTTATATATAGTACGATGGCAAACGCTACAAAGACCATGAGGACTATGACCCAACCACGGCCACTAAGAGATCTTCGCCACACAAGCAGCAGTGCGGTAATGGTTATAGCGATAAGCATGCTAAGCATCCCCCCTCGAGTCAGCGAGATAAAAACGGTTGCCGTACCGAGACTCATTATTGCCAACAGAAGCCACAGTTGTTTCGAATTTGCCCAGCTAAAACATCTGAATATAACGGCCGGCGTTATTCTCTTACCGGCGAAACCCTCATGCAATTTTACAAGAAGCAATCCCAAAGCTGCCCCAATTGATAAGTTCATGAATTGTCCATAATTATTATGGTTGATGAATGGACCTGAAAGGCCACCGCCATATCGCGTAGGGACAAACCAATAAATCTTTCCATTTCCGAAGAGATTCTGACCCAAAGTAATTAGGGCTATGGAACCACCGATTAAAGTTATAGCCATTAGAAGGCGTTTTATCTGGTCTGGACGGCGGTAGATATTCAGAACAACAACAAAAACTGCTACGACCGCCAGCACCAGCTGCAGGTCATGCTTTGTAGCGTATGGATAGAAGCTGAGGGTCATTGATTTGAGCAGCGGATCTGCGTTGGGTAAGTCACCTAAAAGTTCTGTTTTCAAGGCTGCTGTATTTGGCGAAATGATTTCTATGAAAGACTTAGGTAGTTGGATGAGCTGGAAAATTGAAATAAATAAGAAAAAGCCTAATGGAATGTAAGCCCAAGTCCAGGTTATTCTTAC
>CAZIED010000257.1:0-3320 GCA_964538525.1 uncultured Pirellulales bacterium
AAAATCTACGAACCTTTACTTTTTCCTCGATGTGTATTTGCCGAGGCGGTTCGGTTGGAGAATCCATGAATTGTTTTTCAGAAACTGGGTCTCGGTCTGTAAGGCAATGAACGATTATGGTTATAACCAGCAGACAATTTATACAGCGCTGTATTCAGTCCTCTATGGCGAGAACCTAGCGTGGGCCTTTCAGTTGTGCGATCTAAATGTCTCTGAAGACCAAGTTGCACAAGCTATGCAACGGATACAGGATGAATTTCCCATCGATGAGACGTCCTTACCATCCGAGTGAGCCTAAGTCTACGGTGGGGAGGGGATCCTATCGCCCACCGAATATATCACTCATCTTTACCTTTATTTGAGGCCACAGAACGCTTGATTTTATCGATGAAAAAACCAGTCCGAAGAGTCGGATCGAAAGACTTGCAGCGAAAGGCTATGATTATTTGCAGAGATTTCGACAAACCTTCACAAGCACGCGAGAATTCCTTTTCTTTTAAGTTCCGGCCCCGCCCACCCATCCTATCCGGCCCCAGCCACGGGTGCTGGGGCTAATCGTTGTGTTTATTAACGTACTGAATTTTTCGTGTTAATTCTTCTTCGGAAAAGCAGAATCGTTTGTCGTAACCTTTTGTCCAGATTCGGCCTTCTCTGCCAAGTTCCCACAAAGCACTTGTGGTAATGCTTTTATATCTTCCAACAATATCTTCTATAAGTTTGTCATTGGTTCTCGCCGCAAGGTGAACGTGATTTGTGCAGACCGATAAGGCCACGATTTCGTGGCCAATTTCTCTTGCTTCATTTACAATCGTCTGTCGAATGAGTTTTATTTCTTTTTTATTGAGTTTTACGGTTGGCAATTTTTGTCGTTTTTTGTTTCTTTCCAGAGTTTTTAAGTCACCCGGCAGAATTTGGCCGTTTGCGACAAATCCTCGTTCATCGCCCGGCAGCCAACTGCCGTACGTTGTCCATGTCACCATATATCCTACAATTTTGGACATATTAAAAATGATAAGGTTTTGTGAACCGATTGACAATTCTTTTTTGATTAGCCCTGCCACCCGTGGGCAGGACAACTTTGCAGTGAAAGAACCTTAATTAATTGCAGAGATTTCGACAAACCTCCACGAATTCCTTCGCACGCTTCAAAATTGTCTCCACTTCAGGCTTATCCGCTACGGTAAATGACAGATAATCGCATTCATTCCGCCGGGCAAATGCCTTCGTTATATAAGTATGAAACCTACGCTCGACAAGTCCCGGTCTGACGATGTGTTCTCCGAATGCAGACAGGACAGCGTGGTGTGAGCTTCTTTCAATCCCGCGAGAAAGAAGCACAGCCGTTGCCGCATGGAACATCGCATAGTATGCCCTCCCCACAGCACCACGGTAGAATCCACCAAACATAAGGTGTTCACTTTCTCGAAGAAACTCATCGGCACTTTGGAAGTGCTCCTGAATGTCCGGCTTCATACGACTATGCCCTCACGTTTAATAGCTCGATAAGTTGCATACTTACCCTGCTCATAATCACGCTGTGGCACAAAAAAGAAACTGACGAGCGTATTGTATTCCAAGCTAATTTGTGAGCCTACATCACCGGTCCGCTCATGCTCGGCAAAACGGTCGGAAATCTCGTCAAGAATGATGGCGATATCAATGTCGCTGTCTTCATCCAGCTTGTCCCGTGCTGCTGAGCCATATAGAAGCACTCCCCGCAGACGCTGGCCGTATAATTTTTCAAGCTCGTCGCGGACTTTTTGGGCTATTTCAAGTGCTTGTTGCCTTGTAGTTACCATACCGCTTTCAGTATATAATCAATTTGCGGATGATACAACAAAAAAGCTCTGTGGTTTCACACTATGCTTTTATCTTTCCTCTGTCTTCCGCCTTCCGTCCTCTGTCCTCCGTCTTCCGTAATTGGCGGAAACCATCTGGCCTATAACCTTATCCCAAAACTTACCTTTCACCAATAACCAATCACCAATTTTTAAGGTTTTTTACGTTTTTAGATAATAACTTGATATGCAGTGTGCATAAAGCTCAGGAACACATTAACTGCGCCATATTTGCTCACTCGTGCCGGAGGGCTTCGATGGGATCGAGACGGGCGGCCTTGAGTGCCGGGAAGTAGCCGAAGATTACGCCTACGGCGGCTGAAAATAGAAATGCAATAATGACGATACCCAGATTAAACACGAAGGGAACATGCAAAACATGGCTGAGTCCAACGGAGCCGGCGAGTGCCAGTATAATGCCGAACAATCCGCCCAAGGAAGACAACACTACCGCCTCTACCAGGAATTGCAGCATCACCTCGCGTTCGAGGGCGCCGATGGCCAGCCGGATACCGATTTCCCGCGTCCGCTCGGTGACCGAGACCAGCATGATATTCATGATGCCAATACCGCCGACCAAAAGGCTCACAGCGGCTACCGCACCGAGCAGCGCGGTGAGCACCTGCGTAGTCGAAGTTAGCATTCTGGCAATTTCCTTCGTGTCCATCACGCTGAAATTATCGTCTTCGCTCGGCGAGATATGCCGGCGCTGGCGCATCAAACGCTCGATTTCACCCTGCACCTTCTCCGTCGATGCACCATCCTTCACCGAGACCTGGATGAGTCCGATGTCCTGATTGCCTGCAATGCGTCGCTGAACGGTCCGTAGCGGCAGGAGAACGAAATCGTCCTGGTCTGAGCCCATCGTGGATTGTCCCTTGGATTCCACCATGCCGACTACCTGACACGAGATATTCCCCATGCGGATATAGGCGCCCAGCGGGTCTTGTCCGCCGAAAAGCTCCTTGCGTATGGTGGCCCCGATAATGCAGACGGCTTTGCCCGCTCGCAGCTCACTTTCTTCAAATTGCCGTCCGCTCTCCAGCGTCCAGTTCCGCACGTGGAAGATCTGATTGGTGCTCCCAGTGGCGGTGGTGGACCAGTTTTCATTGCCGAATACCACCGTAACGGGCTGAGTTGAAGACGGGGCGACGGCGACGATGGAGCTTATATCCCGGCCGATAGTTTCGGCGTCATCCAGGTCGAAAGGCGGCGCGGTGGCTTGGCCGGGTCCCATCCTCTTTCCAGGAGCAACCATCAGCATATTATTGCCTAAGCTCTTAATCTGCTCAGTAACCTGAACTGTTGTACCGTTGCCGATGGTTACTAATGTAATGACTGAGCCCACGCCGATAACGATGCCCAGGATGGTCAGCGATGAACGCATGACGTTGCGCCTGATATCTCGCAGTGCCAATAAAATTGTATTCCACAGCATTATGTTGCCTTTCCATTTATCTTATCTGATTCAACCAGGCCATC
>CAZIED010000258.1:0-3255 GCA_964538525.1 uncultured Pirellulales bacterium
GATGTTGACCCAGCGAGACCTTTGAAAGAATTTAAGCCGAAGCATAAATTTTTTGTCGGCATCGATTCAGACGGCTGTGCGTTTGATACAATGGGAATAAAGCAGCGCGAATGCTTCTGTCCGTGGATGATTGGATATTTCGGCCTGCAGCCGGTAGCTCAGGCGGCAAGAGAATGCAAGGATTTTGCCGACCTTTTCTCAAAGACGCGTGGAGCCAACAGGCACAAAACTATCAAACTCATCTTAGCTGATCTTCTACCCTCACATCCGATGGTTAAGTCCAGAAAATTTAAAGTCCCGCA
The DNA here is from genome assembly GCA_964538525.1 of uncultured Pirellulales bacterium. Taxonomy (GTDB): domain Bacteria; phylum Planctomycetota; class Phycisphaerae; order Sedimentisphaerales; family Anaerobacaceae; genus CAZIED01. The sequence continues at coordinate 303 of CAZIED010000258.1, forward strand.
ATTTCCTCATTATTTTGCATGGGTCGATGACCCCAAAAGTGTTTTGAGTAATGAGGGTCTTAAAAAGGCAATCAAAGAGACAAAAGACCCGCAGGCCAAAAAAGAGCTGGAGCTTGTTCTGCAATGGAGCGAAAGGGTCAACTGGGCAATTGAGGAAATCGTCAAAAAGATGCCACCTTTTCCATACGTACAGGAGAGCTTAGAGAAAATAAAGCCTTCGGCTGATGTAATTGTGGTCTCGGCTACGCCGGGCGAGGCACTTATACGCGAGTGGGAAGAACACGATATTGCCAGGTACGTACAAGTCATAGCGGGGCAGGAAATGGGAACAAAAGCTCAACATCTTGAGTATGCTACAAAAGATAGATACGAAAAAGACCATGTTCTGATGATTGGAGACGCCCCTGGTGATATGAAGGCCGCACGGGCAAACAACGCCCTATTCTACCCAGTAAATCCGGGTAGCGAAGACCTGTCCTGGAAGCGATTCCACGATGAAGCTTTTGACAGATTCATTAAGGGCAGGTACGCTGGTAAGTATGAGGAAAAGCTGATTGCGGAATTTAACGCATGCTTGCCCGAAATACCTCCCTGGAAAAAATAGAAATTCATTTTCACGCAATACGCACGACGAGTTAAATGGTAATTGAACGACAAAATAAAGATGGTTTCGTCTCAAACGATGTGGCTCGGCAGGCAATCGCCGACTTCTTTGCACAGAACGACTACACCGGCAAGAAACTTCTGCTAATAATACCGGATAATACCCGCTCCGGGCCTATCGGGGCGATTTTCAAAATTATTTTTGATTCTATAGGGAAAAAAGCAAAAGCTATCGATTGTCTTATTGCGCTGGGAACCCATCCGCCTCTTACCGAAGAGCAAATCTGCAAAAGGCTGGATATAACTCTGAAAGAGCGACGCAGCACATACACACGCGTGAAATTCTTCAACCACGACTGGCAAAACCGCCAAACGTTTATTTCTATCGGCACAATCACAGCCAACGAAATCGAGCAAATAAGCGCTCGTCTATTCCGCGAAGAGGTCGATGTAGCAATCAATAAATTGATTTTCCAATACGATGAGTTTTTCATCCTGGGCCCGGTGTTTCCGCACGAAGTGGTGGGTTTCTCCGGTGGGCATAAGTATATCTTTCCGGGGATTGCGGGTGCTGAAATTATAAACTTCTTTCACTGGCTCGGCGCCGTGATTACAAACCCGGTGATAAACGGCAACAAATGGACGCCGACCCGCCAGGTTGTCGAAAAGGCGGCCTCGTTTATAAAAATGCCTCACAAATTATTTGCCATCGTCGCCGTCGAAAACAAGCTTAAGGGAATATTTATTGGCGACTGCATCCAGGCTTGGGAAAAGGCTGCGGACTTGTCCAAAGACGTCCATATCGTTTATAAAGACAAGCCGTATAAGACCATTCTCGCCATCGCACCGAAGATGTACGATGATATATGGACGGCCGGCAAGGCAATGTACAAGCTCGAGCCGGTAGCAGCCGACGGCGCAACGCTGATTATCTACGCACCGCACATAACAGAAATATCATACACTCACGGCAAAATGCTGGACAAAATCGGCTATCACACGAGAGATTATTTCCTCAGGCAGATGGATAAATTTAAGGATGTCCCTCGGTCGTCGCTTGCGCATTCCACACACGTCAAAGGCATCGGCACATATATCAATGGCGCTGAAAATCCTCGGATTAACGTAGTGCTGGCGACCGGCATCAGTAAAGAGCGCTGCGAAAAAGTGAACCTTGGCTATATGAACCCTGCGGGCATAAAAATAGCAGACTATGAAAATAAAGAGGACGAAGGAATTTTAGTTGTCCAACACGCAGGCGAAACGTTATATAGATTATCCAGCGGATATATTCCGTTTATCCCGAAAGAATAAGCAAATTGAAAATAGCAAAAATTTATCAGCGAAACAATGTTTTGCACCTGTGAGATGTGCTCGACGCTCCTGAGTGGTTTTCCCAAATATCCTAATCAAACAGTCATCTTAGGGATGAAAACATCTGATACAGAGCGGATTGCAAAGCTGTCAGTCATACCCGCGATAAAGTCCAAAACAATCAACTCGTCGGGATCTTCAGGTTTATAAACATCTTTCATATCACTACTAACGAATTGTTGCAAAACGCGGTAAACAAACGGTACAGAATTATCCTTGCCATCCTCAGGATATCTGTAAGATTGAAACCTCTCTGTGCGTCTAAGTTCTTTTAGCAAATCATCAAATAAATACATGATGGTCTTTTCAGCTTGGGCTTTGTATCCCTCTGCTTCCTGGCTATGATATATCCGTTCACGATTGAATCCAATCAAATCGTGAAGTAATTGTCCAAGACTGGAAGAGATAGCTATATAATCTTTATCATAACTTTTAACAACTATATCTTCCACAAAAGTGCCTATAATCTGTCCATTGGTCGTTCCAAGTTTCTCTCGAAACTTGGAAGGGATGCTCTGTTCTTTGATAATATCTGCTTCAATAGCATCTTCTATATCCTTGCCAACATAGGCAATTTTATCAATGATTCGAACGATACAGGCCTCCAAAGTCGCAGGGTTACCCGCTTCTTCACGCGTCTTAATTTGCTCCAGATTTTTGTCTTTGGAACCGGGTTTAAGTTTACAACTCGCGAAGTCCTCACCACAGTGTGAAATGATTCCATCTCTGACTTCCCAGGTAAGGTTAAGACCTGGACTTTCTCTGTCTCTTTTCGCAATCCAGTCAACAACCCTAAGACCATAGACTTCGTGAACGAACTTAGGCATTACCTGCTTAAGTACCTTGTGTTTTTCAAACATCTTCGTAAGAAATTCCTCTCCTTGGTGTCCAAATGGCGGATGGCCAATATCGTGAGCCAAACCTATTGCTTCTGCTAAGTCTTCATTCAAACCGAGACAACGCGCTACGGTCCTAG
>CAZIED010000259.1:0-3255 GCA_964538525.1 uncultured Pirellulales bacterium
CCGACGCCAGCAGGGACGCATATATCCAGTGCAGATGCCAATCCGATGGATTCTGTTCAATCGCCTGCTCGTAGGTCTCCAGAAATGAGCCGAAGGGTATCTTTGTAATCTGATCCTTTAACTCTTCAATGTTTGCCTCCATTCGCTGGACGAGCTGAGCGTGGTAGGCCTGATTCGTAAAGGGGGGCCTGGTGATATATTTCTCCAGGACATTTTTAGCGATTTTGTACTGATCAAGTATCGTATAACCCAATATCCCTGCACAATCCTGTTCATTGGGAATGGCCTCCTCTGAGACATGACCTTTCTTGATGGATTCCGGAAGCAGCTGCTCAACTTGTTCGAATAGAATTCTGGCCAGGAGATAATTACCTGCAAAATTGAAATGCACATGCTCATAAAACCACTGCTCTCCGGGGATCTGATGCTCGCTTTGGTTCGATATCGCCTTTTCTGAATCAACGAAATAGACGCCCTGCTCCTGTCTTTCCTGGGCTGTCTGGCGAATGAGCTGATTTATCTGCAGGTCTGCTCTGAAGCGCAGGCTGTCCTGCTCACATGCCTGGCGATAGGCCTGAAACGCCTGATCATATTGTTGAGTTTCCCAATAGCAGCGTCCCAAACGGAAATACGTTTCTGCATAATCCGGATCCTGAATCAGGGCATCTTGATAAGCCCGGATGGCCTCCTGAAAGTCCCCGGCCTCTTCACGCTCCAGTCCCTGCTGGTATTGCAGCTTCCACGCCTGAAGCTCGCCATCTGAGATTCCCAAGCGATGTTGACTGGCAAAGGGGGGACAATCCTTAAGATTCACTGCCACCGTGGAAAAGAGTATCGGCACACCTCGCCTTATGGCTAAATCACGAATATCTGCCAAGTTTGCCTGGAAATGTTGATAGACCTGATTGAGTCCAGGGTCCTGTGCACGGACTTGATGGCCGAGAAACATCTCTAAACCTCCCCAGCGCTGAGGCTGACCGGAATCCACTCGTCTCGGCGAAGGCCGAAGCCGTAGCGGGAAAGGCAGACGCTGCAGGAGGTCATTCATTAACTGAATGAGACGAATGCTCTTGAGCTTGAGACCTGCGCGTATCAGTGAGCGATTCGACACCAGAGGGGCGAACACCGTACCCGCCCCATAAGGGCCCACCACTTCATTGTTGCCCAAATAGACTACCAGCAGATCCGGCCGGTGCTTGAGACAATCCTGGGTGATCTTTAGGACCGCGTATGAATTGATCGCCGGCATGGCCAGGGTAATGACCTCGAAAGACAATTGAGGACTCGTCACGGCGGAGCGTGCCGTAGCGGGATAGGTCTGATTGAGTAAAACCTCGAGGATGCGTCCGAAGCTAAAAGCAGGTTCCGGCACGCCCTGGGCCGCAGATTCACCGAGGACAAAGATACGGTAGGTGTTGGACGGCTTTTTCGCGGAGAAGACAAAAGGAGAAAAATCCCGGGCGATGTCACGCGGAAAGAACTGCCAGGCGAATCGAGCGTTGTTGCAGCAGGCCTTCTTACCAGAGACTTGGCACGTAGAAAAGGCATTCGTCGAATAGCCGTAACCGGCAATGCGCAAACCAATCTCCACAAGCCCAAGTAGTATTGCAGGGATCAGGATCGGCGTGACAATTCGAAACAACCACAAGCGAGGTCGGCTGATGACCGGATATTTCCGGGCGTTTGGACTCTTTCGGGGGCGATTGCTTTTATCGGCTTTATGCCTTTTACTCGTTTTCACCTCCTTGTGCGTCTGCATACAGAGCCTTTGCCGATGCTCCCATATCATCGGCTGCGTCGGATGATCCTACATGGATATGTCTATGCCATGGCCGCTGTATGTGGCCACGGCATACATAAGAATCATAAGCACCTATATAATGATACTTCTATTAAAAAATTTCCGCCCTTAAATGGTACTATTGGGAACCAACCGTAACCGTAGGGACATACAGCCGGATATCATCAATATAAATTTTACCCTGACCGCCGGCCTGCTGATTACTCTTGTTACCTAAACCAATACCAAAGCTATTCACTCTGGTGAGGTCCACGCCAATGTCTGAAAACTTCTTAAGGGGAATCGACCAATTAGTCCACACGTCTATCAAAGCTGCATTTGGATCTTCGTGATAGAACGCAGCACCATTGACCGCCACATACATCGGCTCATTTTCGTTGCTTATTATACCTATATCTATATCTGTCCATGCCTGCGCAGTAAGGGTTGCGTTGTTAGGGAAGCTGACGTTGGAGAATCTGGCCTCACACACTTTTGTAACATCGTGGCTGGTCACCGCTAATCCTATGTATATAGGCATAGTCATCGTTATTGTCCTCAAACTGAACTGCTTCCACGGGACAGTGGCCGGGTCCGGTGAACGATACGCTCTGAGAAGCCCACCTGACGTGCGTTCCAATTTAAACCAGTAAGGTGCCATAAGATTCGGCTCGGTATCGATAGTATCTCTAAATGAGGTGCCATTTGCGGTACTGCGGTACTGGTAGCGGACACCGTTTTCGTATGTAGGAGTAATAAACAGCAAGACGTTGGCCGAACCCGGGTCAAGTGAATCACGAATCATAATGCCGGCCTTTGCATTAGCATTGGTGTTATCCAGACTTTCGACCTTTGCTATAATCGAGCAGGCACCGCTTGTAACCTCCTTATAGGCGAAGTGGAACTGGTCGGCGGTTTTCCAGATATCCGCACCGGAGGCTCTCATCGTGAAAGTGCCTGCCGGCTGCTCCACGAAGCTGCCGCGATACGCAGCGTAACTCAGGAACCATAACGATAAGGAGTTGGCGTCTTCAATCCAGTTCTGTGGAGTCGTCCATTTACGTTCGACTTGAGAATAAAGCTGCGTCCCGCTCCTCTGGTAATTCAGATCTTCATTCTCATTCACGCTACCATCGTTGTCATAATGCAAGGGCATAGATTTTTTGCCACCGTGAACATTATTAGCAGATTGCTCTATATACGGAGGATCAAAGTAGCCCACAGTCATGCCTGTATTATTCACGGCGTAATCCAGCCAAACATCAAATATCCTGTTAGGTTCGGAGGCAGTGTAGTTCTCAAAATCATCTAAAAGAATATAGTTGCGTACGGTAAAGCTCCAGACGTTGCCCCTCCAGGGACTATTCGGGTCCGTATCATTGACCTCATCGACTCGCCAGTAATATTTCTGGCCGTAGTCGAGAAGGCCGTCCGGGTCAAGGGAAGCGTCTTGCAGTCCCTGGCGAACCAGCACA
>CAZIED010000260.1:0-3247 GCA_964538525.1 uncultured Pirellulales bacterium
CCATTCTATCATCAATTAGAATAAACTCAACTATTACTCGGACAGGCTCCTAGCCCACTGGCAACAGTAAACTCATGCTTACCTTCCAGTTTGATATTCGTCTCCCGTTCGATAAAAGCCAACTGCCGTTCCGCCGCAATGCGGATTTCCTCTTCTTTGTCAGCAATTGCGGCAGCAGATTTTATCTGGTCAGCAAATTCGATGGCCTTTTTCGAGATTAACTCATCGAGAGAGTGGTTTTTTTTCATTTAGAGTCCTTACTATAGTGGCCGCTTGCCATAAGGTTTGCTCAAAACCAAGAATTGCACTATTATTTGATTTGCTTTGCTTGCGAGCTTTTACCATAGACAATTTCTCCGCCATTTCGCTATTTCCCATACTACTCTGCGAAGTGCCTACTCCGCCGATTCATCCTTCGCAGTAGTTCTGCTACGGAGAATGGAAGCGGCTGCGAAGGCTGGAAGTTCGCTACGTAGCACGAGAATTATCTCTGTATTATATCGGCCGCACAAAAAAACTATATTAGCTCTAATAATAAGAAAATCAAGCAGATTTTCTGTGACTATATAAGCAAACCAACGCCAAAAAATGAGTAATAGTGTCACTAATTCCGGCACACCCCCCATCAAAACCCGTGAAAAAAAACACACGTTCTGCGCTGACTATATTACAGAAATTTCACCTCCCTATACCTTGCTCTGATAACGGCCATTACACAATCAATTTTGGGTCGTACCCGCCATACGGACGGCGTGGAGGCTGGTCTATCTCACTTCGGACGTAATCGCTTCTAATAGAAGTTGTTATGGAAAAGACGGCCAGGTAAGATTGAGGCCGGTGAATATAGGGGCGCAGAGCAGTAATATGTCCACAGGTTAAAAGGGAACTCACCGAATCTTACTCATAACGGGTACTGCAACTTCATCGAGTACAGTTGCAATAATCCCTACAAATTTATAGAATATAGGCAAAGTGTAAGGCAGAGATATCAGTGACTAATTCACTGCTGTATTCGCCTCTTCGATTTTTGAATATTACTTTACAGTGCAAGCTCAATGGCATTAAATAACAAAAATAATAATTGCAGAAATAATGTAGAGCTTGCCTCTCGAATATTTACTGAATACGGTGATTTTATCTATGCGGTAGTCCTTGCCCAGGTTAAAAATAGAGACCGAGCAGATGATATATTCCAAGATTTTTTTCTTTCTCTTGTTTCCAAGCCGCTGTCTGGCGAGATTCAAGATATGAAAAGCTATCTTTACAGGGCAATAATTAACGATTTTAATGATGCTATACGTAGAGTAAAGAAATACCAAGCCAAAGTGAGTAGGTATGCCGAGCACTTAACATATTTTACAGCTAATGGCGACCCGCAAAAGGCTTTGATTAAAATAGAGGAAACAAAGAAAATGTTTGAACTGATTGAAGGACACTTAAGACAGAGTGAAGCACGTGCGATTACTTTACGGTATAAGAATCACCATGATACCAGGGAAATAGCAAAGATAATGAACGTAGACAATAGGTCCGTCAGTCGATATATTTCTGTAGGATTGAAGAAAATCCGCAAGTTTTTTACATTAAAAAGATAATTCCAATGGTTGCTCACGATCTTAATTCGTTATGTAGACAGGCTGAACTGTATTATTATGACTTTCTGTATGATGAAAGCCACAGCCTCATCCCAGAGTCTATTATAAGCCATGTTGAGCAATGTCCGTATTGCCAAGACCAAGTACACCAACTTGAAGTCGTATTATCCCAATACAAAGATATGGAACCAGAGGAAAGTCAAGCCAGGGCCGGCGAAACTTCGATGCTAAAACTGCACTTTGCCCATATTGGTAAGGATGTGACTTGCAAGATAGCAAGGCCTTTTCTGCCCACCTTGTTGGACCCAAACTTAGAGGTTAGAATACCAACCCCGATTACTGTACATATAGACCATTGTCAACAGTGTGCACAGGATTTGGAAACAATCAGAAGCCAAAATCTTAACCGTAAACAGTTGTGCCGCTTAAGTCAGCTATTTGCAGCGAAGCCCACTGATGATAGTGTTAGCTGCTCACAAGCGCATACCGCAATCATGGCGTTTGTGTCAATGGCTTTTAGCGAAACAAACGAACAAGCCTTGAATCATTTATGCACTTGTTTCTATTGTCGCAAAGTTTTATATCAATACAGGGAAACGGTTCGTACTGAATATCTGCATGAAAAAGGGGGGCAAAAATGCCCTCTATGTGACCAAGTTTCAATTGCCGATATCTTTGACTATGTCATACCGTACGGTCTTGATCCTGCCCATGACCAGTATGCCAAATTCCGGGACTCTCTTACGTCACATTTGCGAAGCTGTCCTGCGTGCTTGGCTAAAATGCAACAGTTGCATGACACCATCTACGGAATTATCGAACGTGCTCAATCTGAAATCGTTACAGTATATCACATAGACGAATCTGCCAAAGCCGTCGGTGAATCCAATGAGCTTTACAGCGGATTCCCAATAAAAGTAGATGTGTTGGGTCCCCAAGGCGAGATAAAGGCCGTACAGTCAACTCCAACGGTCAGTTTCGCAGATGCCTTGAAAGAGAAAGTCTCGGCACGGAAAGTGAAGCCATCAATCGGAACCGGAATTGCAGCAGCTGCCGCTGTACTTATTGTAGCTGCTCTACTATTATTAAATATGCCAACAGCGAAAGCAGTTACTATCGACCAGATTTATAAGGCCATTGAAAAAATCAGAAATGTCTATATTTCAAAATCTGCATCCGATGACGTTGAACCAACAGAAGAAAAATGGATTTCACGGCCACTAAATATCTATATCGCGAAAACTGGAAAAGAATTGGTTTTGTGGGATCTTAAAAATAAGGTAAGAAAAACAAAACAGTTGGGCACGGATTTAGTCGAGACAACACCGCTTTCGGACGAGCTAATCGCTGATGTTGAAAAAAGGGTAACAGGCTCTTTGGGTTTAATGCCGTTTTACAATATATCAGAAATTCCCCAGGATGCTAAATGGAGCCGCGTAATTGACAATGGCTTGCAAGATGCTGAACAAGGTATCGAAGTTTATGACCTGACATGGGTCGAGGGAAAGTATAGTAGTTCTGTGGTATTTAGAAAGTGGCGTGTTTATGCAAATGCAGAGACGAATCTTCCTCATAAAGCTGAATGGTATAAAAAGGTAGCCGTTGATGACGAATTTACACTTACAACAACAATAACGGTTGAATATTTAAGC
>CAZIED010000261.1:0-3246 GCA_964538525.1 uncultured Pirellulales bacterium
CAGATTTCTCGACTCGCCTTCGGCTCGCTCGAAATGACAAGATACATTGTTTTCTACAGAGCAATTTGATTTTTGATATTTGATTTACATGAAATAAACAGCATAAACTTATGAGCAAATTTGCGACTTACGCACAGGCCGGCGTCAGCATTGAAGCTGCTGATGAGATGGTTGATGAAATCTACTCCAGCGTAGCAAGCACCTTTGGTCCGAGGGTCATCGAGGCAAAAGATGCCTTCGCCGGGTTCTTTCGGCTGGACTACGACGAAAAACTCTTCAAGAAAAACTACAAAAACCCCGTGCTGGTGGCCTGCACCGACGGTGTCGGCAGCAAGGTACAATTAGCGGCTAAGATAAAAAAGTACGACACCGTCGGCATCGACCTTGTTGCTATGAACGTCAATGATATGCTCGTGCACGGAGCGGAGCCTCTATTTTTTCTCGATTATCTTGCCGTGCACAAGCTGGAGCCGAAAATCATAGCCGAGATGGTAAAAGGCATTGCTGCCGGCTGCAAAATGGCAGACTGCGCATTGATCGGCGGTGAAACAGCAGAGATGCCCGACACATACAAGAGGGACGATTTCGATATGGCGGGCTTTGCAGTCGGCGTCGTCGAACGAAAAAAAATTATCAACGGGAAAAATGTAAGACCAGGCGACGTCGTCCTCGGCCTTGCCTCAACCGGTTTGCACAGCAACGGCTACGCTCTGGCCCGAAGCATCTGCTTTAAACGGCACAAAATGAATATGACAGACGTGGTGCCCGAGCTTGATGGGGCGGTGCTGGGTGATGTCCTGCTGGAGCCGACACGAATATACGTCCGCTCAGTCGTAAAATTACTCTCCCAGTACAAAGTCAAACAAATCGTGCACGGCATGGCTCACATTACAGGCAGCGGCCTGGGAGGAAATATCCCGCGAATGCTGCCGAGCGGCTGCAACGCTGTGATAAACAAAGATAGCTGGCCAAAACACAAGATATTTACATTTCTGCAAACTGCCGGCCCTGTCGAGGAAAATGAGATGTACAGGGTCTTTAATATGGGGATTGGTTTCGTCCTTATAGTGGCAGAAGATTTCGCTGATTCGATAGCAGAAAAACTTAAACGCTACGGCGAGCAGGTTTATCGAATAGGCAGAATATCTACCGGCACCGGCAAAGTTGAGATAAAATGACCTCATGAAAATACTTCAAATATCAAAATGCAAAATTCAAAATCACAAATCAAAACTCAAAAATTATAATTGCCATGTAGCTTTCTGCTTCTCACTTTGCATTTTAATATGTAATTTTGATATTTGATTTTTGATATTTGATATCGTCTGATATTAGCAAATGCACGCATTGAAATACGTCAAGTTTATTACAGCAACAGCAATTTATGCAGCCTTTGCTGTTTATCTATATCAGCCACATTTCTCAAAATTTAACGCTCTACAATATCTCCTGCCGGTCAATTCTTGCTTTGCCGCGTTAGGCTGTTTCGTTCTCAGCAGGCGATGGGTGTCGGCTTATGCCGCCTCTTTTTTTGCCGGTGCTATGTATGGCTTTGGGCCCTTTTCTTTCTGGTTAACAAAATTCCACCCAGCCGCCAGCCTTTTAGCAGCAGCCATTCCGTGGTTATTCTGTCCGGCTGCATTTATTATCAAGACTAAACATAGATTGCTGAGCTGGCCTTTGGCGATGCTTCCTTTCCTAACCATTGTTTTGTTTTGCAATGTATCTGCTCATTATCGCCTATTCGCCATTCCTGTCCGGGAACATCTCAGCTGGGGCGATTTGCCCGGCCTGATTGCACCGTTTGTGGCAGCTCAAAAAAATACAATACCGGTCGGTTTTTATCACGTGCCGGTAGCGTCTCTTCTATTCGGCTCCGCCATGTTGCTTACGGCACAGCGAGTTAACATTATTTTGATTTTCTGCCTCGGTACGGTGCTGGCATTTAGCCGTTCTTTTTCTCACGTCAGTCCGATTATGTGGCTAACGATTCCTGTTCTTTGTTGCTCCTGTCTGATAGGTGCAGGGACGCAAGCGCTTGCCACAGCCGGCTACGCAGATAGAAAATGGGTCCTATTGGCTGCCATCTTTTCAGGTTTATTAACTATAGTGACATTGCTTCCGGCTATGAAATATTTTCAGGTATTCGTTGGGCTTGCTGATAGTGCCAAGCTTTTTATCGCCTCTGCAAAGATGTATCTGCTCGGCACAATTACAGCCGCGACCATATACTTTTTAGCACGTACGGAACTGCGTCTTACGCTGTTCAGGTGGATTATGCTTTGCTCAGCAATGGCGGTTGATATATTTCTTAGTGCAACGTTTATCGTCGATAAGGTTCTTTAAAACAAATATGTACTTCTCTGTAACGCCGGGCCTCCTCGATTCCTGCTATGCTAATTGATTGTAAGCTGTAGCTTTTCTTCCAGAGTACCTGCTAATGGACAGGTATCCAGCGTAATTGTGGCCGTCTGGGAAATACCCTCTTGCGACTCAGCATTTACGGCCTGCGGTAGATAGAATGTCAATGTTACAAGGCCCTCCAATATCAAAAGATAGACGAGTAACTTCTTCATTTTGCTCTCCTTTATTCTGGGCAGGAAACATAATAATAATGTTACCGGCTTATTGTCAAGAGTAACCAGCAAAATCAAATTTATTTATTGACATTTTTGCTGTGCAATATAAGATTTGCCCAACAGTAAAAACCCCCAGTGAAACTGGGGGCTAAATATTAAGGAGAACGAAATGCCAGACAAAAAAGCAGACCTCGCAGGTCCCGGCATCGGTGATTACGCCGAGCTGGAGAAAATCCTTCCCCAAGATTACAAGTCACTTCTATCGCCGAAGGAAACTCAAATCGCCGTCTATACCGTCAAAGACTACATCGAGCAAAACCTCTGCAAAGAGCTTAATCTGATTCGTGTCACCGTGCCATTGATAGTAGATGTCGAAAGCGGCGTTAATGACTACTTGGACCGTGACGGCTCGCGGACGCCAATCCGTTTTCACATCTCTAACGATCGTGACAAAAATCCGATTGACGCCGAGGTCGTCCAGGCTGCGACCAAATGGAAACGAATGGGTCTGAAACAATTCGGCATGAAAGCAGGCGAAGGTCTTCTTACCGACATGCGAGCCATCCGAAAAGACTATTTCCTCGACCACGACCACAGCGCCTATGTTGACCAGTGGGACTGGGAGCTGGCAATTACCGAAAAGCAGCGAAATCTCGACCTGCTCAGA